>JAAENI010000326.1 GCA_024224595.1 Hyphomicrobiales bacterium | reverse complement strand
CGTAAAAGTGGATATTGGAATTAACGGGATTATCTGATAATAACCGGCAAATGGTAAAAACTGTTGGTATTACAATGGCATAAGAAAATTTGACAATAACTATTTGTATGCTTTTGGACACCAGGAATTAGAATCATAACTGATTAGAAAACCATCCAAGTAGCGACATCCTCAATTTGGTAGAAAAAGGCTCGAGGCGCCATTTGGACGATATTCACAAATAATAGTTCGTACGGCTGCTTCGGCGACTTCAACGCAATTCGCTTGGGTTCTTCTAACGACAGCTCTCTCCCCAAATTGACTTAAACAGCATGTTTAATAATTTCCCCCATCGTCCACAAACGTGACCATTGCACAATACGCTTTTAAGCGCTTGGAAATGTCTAACAGAAAAATAGAAAATTACCCGCGCCAGATATGTTCTGGCTCGTCAAGAAAAAGACCACCTGCATCAAGTTATGGTTTTCAAACAGCAAGAAGAATATACCACAGCCATGCTTTAGCATGCCCTCATCCGATAGGACAGATATGCGCACCATCTCAATCCATGATCTGTAATTCAGCAGCCTCTTTTACGAGTTACAAAACCCTAACCTTTAGGTGGTGACCAGATAGCCAGTTCACTGCCATTTGGATCGCGAAAATGAAATCTTTGGCCGCCAGGAAAATCGTAAATCTCAGCAACAATTTCTGCGCCGGCTTCCTTCACCTTTTCCAGGGTCACTTCCAGATCTTCAGCATACAATACAACCAGGATGCCAGGCTTCGTTACCTCAACTTTGCTTTCGCCATTAAAGCCGCCATCAATTCCGGCACCCGAAAAGCTGATGTAACTGGGGCCCCAATCGGTAAATTCCCAGCCGAAAACCTCGTGATAAAAGCGCTTGGTTTCAGCGATTTTTTTGACTGGGAACTCAATGTAATTAATCGTCTTGTCAATATTTGCCATACAGGTAATCGCCTTAAAATTGGGTTAAATTATTTCGCGCTTCAAGTCAAATATCATAAAAGAATCATATAGTTATCATTCAATCTGTTTTCGGCATCTTGAGCAAATTTGCACTCGTTCAACCAAACAAATGGCACTTACCTACAAAAAGCAAGTGCCTTTTGACAATGTTTGTCATCGTTGAACCAACAACAATATGGATAAACTAAGCAGCTACCGGGTTTTTTCTACCACGTTTTTTACCAGCACGACCACGGAATTTTGTATTTTCCCTTTTTGGTCCGGGCTTTTGTGAACGCTCTTTCGATGTTCGACCCGTGTTTACCCGGTCACCCTGACCACCACCGGCAGGTTTCTTCTTGCGACCGGGACGATGATTTCTGTTGATTGCCTGTTCCCGGTCTTCGCCAGATACAACTGCATCGATTAACTCTGAGACATTGCTGGTCGCTCGATTATCAAACTTGCCATCTTCCACCGGATGGCGGTTTCTGCTCCGTCTTGGTGCGCTTTGTTTTTGGCCCCGCCCATTACGCCCACTGGTACCACCGCGCGAGTTGCGGCCACCGCTTTTCTTGGCAGGCTTGACATATTCTGGTCTGATACCGCTGGCGACATCGATATCAATGCCCATCAGTTTTTCTACATTGGAAAGCAAATGCAATTCGGCAGGCGCACAAAAAGCTACCGCTTCCCCCTCACGTCCGGCACGTGCGGTTCGTCCGATCCGGTGGATATAATTTTCCGGCACTTCGGGCAGATCAAAATTATAGACGTGGCTGACACCCGGGATATCGATACCGCGTGCCGCAACATCAGTTGCCACAAGAATACGTATCTCACCGCTCTTGAAAGCCCTGATTGCACGTTCACGCTGACCCTGGCTTTTGTTGCCATGGATGGAACCTGCAGCAAATCCCCAGGCGACCAAACGCTTCATCAGCTTTTCTGCACCATGTTTGGTACGAGAAAAAACCAGTGAAAGATCATCTTTGCGTTCAGCCAGGCATTTGCGTAACAATTCGCTTTTATCTCCCTGCCCGACAAAATGAACGCTCTGGCTGACTTTATCAGCCGCCTTGCCGGATCGGGCAACTTCGATACGTACCGGATCATCAAGAAATGATCTGGAAAGTTCTTCTATTTGTTTTGGCATGGTCGCTGAAAAAAGCAAAGTCTGGCGCGGTTTACCGACCATTTTCGCGATTCTGCGAAGCACATGGATAAAACCCAGATCAAGCATCTGATCAGCTTCATCAAGCACCAGATATCGCGCTGAATCAATAAACACCGCTTTTCGCTCAATAAGGTCCATCAATCGTCCAGGTGTTGCAACGAGAATATCTGTGCCTTTTTCAAGTTTCCTTTTTTGAACATGGATGGAAGCGCCACCTACAACCAGATTGACCTTTAGCGGTGTTTTGCGAGTAAACTCACGCAAATTTTCCGCTATCTGATTGACCAGTTCACGTGTCGGCGCAACAATAAGTGCGCCAATTGCTTTGGGTTGTGGCCGCCTGTCATCTTTCAAAAGATGGTGGACCAGTGGCAGTCCAAAAGCCGCCGTTTTACCTGTGCCTGTTTGGGCCAGACCCATAATGTCGTGGCCATCCATAACAACGGGAATTGCATCGCGCTGTATGGGAGTTGGCTCTTCGTAGCCAATAGCGCTAATTGATCTTAAGACGGCATTTGAAAGGCCGAATTCATTAAATTGTGTCAAATTATTTACCTTAATATTGGCCCACGCGAACTTTTTTCACAAGTCAATCGCGTGCGGCCACCACCACATACCTTCATTGGTAGGTGGTATTTTGCGGAACCGATCAATTCTTCGCACAAAATAAATTGCACTATAAACGATCGTTAGAACCCCGCGTGAAATGGGAACTGGATGAAATTATCCGGATAAAAAAATCTCAGGATAATACGCACTATGCAGCAATTATTAATTTTAGTTTTGTCTGCGGGCTACTCACGCGGTAGCAATGAGGCGTATTCAGGCTATATCTACCTGTTGACAACAAATGTCAACAGGTATGATTTGTAGTAACGTCATAACCAACTTTATCGTAAATAGTTTCGAAATATCTGCAATTTTATTGACCTGACAGACAATAACAAGCACTTTTTCGCATAACACCTAATTCAAATGCAACAACAATCAAACGCGGAACACTCCCATGAGACTAACAGATAAAACCGCAATCATCACAGGCGGCGCCCAGGGAATTGGATTGGCTACTGCCGAGCGATTTCTGAGTGACGGCGCCAATGTGGTCATTGCTGATATAGACGACAAATGTGGGCTGGAAGTTGAAAAACGCCTCAACAAGGTTGGAACAGTAAAATACATTCACTGCAATGTTGGCCAAAAACTCGATATTCACAACCTTGTCGCCAAAACACTCGATGATTTCAATTCCATTGATATTCTGGTCAATAATGCCGGTACAATTGTCAGCGCCGATTTTCTCGATATTAGTGAAGAAGACTTTGACCATGTTCTCAATATCAATCTGAAAGGCGCATTTTTGTGTGCCCAGGCAGTCGCAAGGCAGATGGTCGAGCAAGTCAAAAATGGCGGCGAACCTGGCACAGTGATCAACATGTCATCCGTCAATGCGGTATTTGCAATTGCCAACCAGGTTCCCTATTCGGTCTCAAAAGGTGGCATCAACCAATTGACCAAGGTGATGGCCTTGTCACTGGCAGAATATAATATTCGTGTGAATGCCATTGGCCCTGGTTCAATCATGACCAAAATCCTTGAATCCGTGGTAACCGATGAGGAGGCCCGTCACAAGATTTTGTCCCGCACCCCCCTTGGCCGTATCGGTGATCCCGAAGAAATCGCTTCGATCGCCTCATTTCTTGCTTCCGCCGACGCCAGTTATATTACCGGACAGACCATTTACGCCGATGGTGGCAGACTGGGGCTCAATTATACAGTTCCTGTGAAGGATTAGGTATGGAGATTCCTCCTGACACTATGTTGTCAGGAGCACTGTGCCATAAGTGTTTCACAACAACTTGTTTTCAAAGGAACACGACAATGAACTTACCCAAGGATACCGCTGTCTGGTTTGAAATCCCGGTTTCCAATCTGACCAATGCCCGCGAATTTTATCAAAATGTTTTGCAGGTTACGATGATAGAGCAGGAAATGGGATCCGGTACCGTAATGATTTTCCCGGTGGAAGATATGCAAACCGGTGTATCGGGCAATCTTTACGAGGGAAAACCGGGCAATAACAATGGACCAACAATTCATTTAAGCGCTCCCACCCCGCTTGAAGATACACTGGAACGTGTCGTTGCCGCTGGTGGCGAAATTATTTCCGAAGAAGTAATAATTCCCGGCGGTCGATTTGTTTATTGTAAAGACCATGATGGCAATTCCATCGGTCTCTTCAACAGGAATTGAAACCACAGGAAGTAAATTGATGCGACGCGCCGACCGGTTATTCCAGATTGTTCAGTATTTGCGCGCCGGTCGGTTACTCACAGCAAAAATTCTGGCGGAACGTCTTGAAGTATCAGAACGCACCATTTATCGCGATATCGCCGACCTGCAGGGTTCCGGCGTTCCCATTGATGGTGAAGCTGGTGTTGGATATTTGTTGCGCCAGGGCTATGATCTGCCACCTCTGATGTTTAACCGTGATGAAATGGCAGCGCTTGTCATTGGTGCCAGAATTGTTAGTGCCTGGGGTGGCGTCAAAATGGCACTGGCGGCGCAAGAGGCCTTGGTCAAAATTGAAGCGGTGTTACCACGTGAAACTCAGGGAAGTTTCACCCGTACACCAGTCTATGCCATTGATTTCCAGATGGGTGAAAAGCTGCGCCAAAGGCTGGATATTCTGGACGATGCCATTAACCAGAGAGCGCTTCTGGATATTTCTTATTTCGATGCAGCTAAAGACCAGACCAAACGCACAATTGAACCATTGGGATTATATTTTTGGGGTAAAGTCTGGACGCTGGTAGCCTGGTGCCAAATGCGCGACGATTTCCGATCATTTCGAATTGACCGGATTGGAGAACTTAAAACCACAGATCAAATCTTCCCTCATACCAAGGGCAAAACGCTCACAGACTATCTTGCCAAAATGGTTCACGAAGAAGGTATCAATTTGCCGGATTCAATCAAGCCCGGCAGACTTTAACCCGCCCCTGGGATTTATCCCGAAGGTAAAACTGATATCCTGTTATTGGCTTTCCACGGCCATAAATGCCTTCAAATGGCCCGGTACTGGCCAGTCCCGCCGCACACATTTTGACCGCCATCCGGCCAGACTGAGAATCACAACCCTGACCAAGTCCGGCTGCCATTGCTGACGTTGCCCAAATAAAATGCCCATGATTAATGGTGCTGTTTTCAGTTTCACCTCTGTTCTTCCTTATTTTTCACAATTTTGGGTAGTGCTTAACACCCCAGTCGCAGTGTGAAAGAACAGTCATTTTCCAAAATATCATTTACACTCAGTTTAATCTATCAAACAATAACCCCTTAAATTGATGGTTCTGAATACTCGGATATGGCAATTTTTCAGTCAATATTTTCTGAACCGAATAGTACCGCAAAATCATCAATAAATAATAGAAGTTTCAAGGGTCCCAGACAAAACTGCAGGTATTAACCCAAAACGAGGCGCGTCACTCCATCGGATTGTCACGATGAAGCAACGGCGGCGAGTATCCCTTCTGGTCACCCCCTTCTGATCTCTTTTGTCAGTCACCGAACTATTGATTTGGCGCAATGAAATGTCACGATAGGCTCGCTATAAGGAACTAAAAAAGAGGATCGCATTATGGCAGCTACATGCAAAACCGAGTTACTCGACATCTCACACAAAGAGTTCAGCAAACTTGCGAAGTTGGTAGATTCCATCGACGCGGATAGGGCCTTGGAAAAGGATGATGACGACACTTCTGTCAAAGATGTTATCGCTCACCGGGCTCATTGGATTGAGCTCTTCCTGGGATGGTATATCGATGGCGCTGCCGGAAAAAAAGTTTACTTTCCAGCAGAAGGCTACAAATGGAACGATCTCAAACGATACAATTCCGATTTAAGAAAGTCGCAAGCTGAAATGAGTTGGGCTACCGTAATAAAAACGTTGAGAATAAACTACAATACGCTCACAGACTTCATTGAAAGCCATTCAGAAAAAGAACTTTACGGCGGGCCAATGATGGGAGCAAATAACCAATGGACGCCCGGTCGCTGGGCCGAGGCCGCTGGACCAAGCCATTTCCGATCGGCATCGAAATACGTTCGAACAGTGTTGAAGAAGTCGAAATAGCCCAAGGTCGCAGCGATTTCAGGAATACTGCACCCAATGTGCCTCCACATCGCCGAACAGACACGGTGCAAGGCCACGATCTGGCTTCTGGCGATCGTCAATGATCTTTATCGCCCTTGCCTGATTCTCCTTGAGTCTCTCAATAAATCCAATGATTAGGAAACAGCGCATAAAGTGTTCAATAAACACCCTGATGCAAATGGATTTACTCTTCTTTACTGCCCGGGAAATTAGCAAACACTGAGTCCGCGCTTTCCTCTTCCTTTTTCTCAACTGTTGGAGATGACAAATCATCAGGGGTAAATCCCTGTGTTTCTGAAGCCGGGATCAGCGTCACATCACCTTCTGTATCAGGTTTTGGTGGAAGATTTTTGGCGGCTTTGCCGACTTCAAAATCGAGAGCAATTTGGGTGCATAGTCCCAGGGTTACCGGATCCATGGGTGTCAAATTTGAAGAATTCCAGTGTTGCCCTGAGCGAATGGCTTCAATGGTGTTTTTAGTGGTTCCCACCAGGCGGATGATTTGCGCATCTTTTAATTCAGGATGAGAGCGCACCAGCCAGTAAATTGCATTCGGCCTGTCTTGTCGTTTTGAAACGGGGGTATAACGGGGTCCTTTTTTCTTCAAGGTCGGGACCTTGATTTTGGATTCTGCCAGCTTCAATTTATGGTCTGGATTATTTTGTGCTTTATCCAATTCATCACGCGTCAATTGCCCGGTGGTGAAAGGATCCATACCCTTTATACCCTGGGCGCTTTCACCATCTGCGATGGCACGTACTTCCAGACGGTGAATTTTACAGAAATCAGCAATCTGATCAAAACTCAATGAAGTGTTGTCAACCAGCCATACTGCTGTCGCTTTTGGCATTAACGGTGCATCTGCCATGAATAAGTCTCCTCGTTCGCTCGTCCGGGTATTGGAGAGCTCCCCTTCCGGGGATAGTGTCTACCCTAAATGTTGGGAATTGAAGCAACCTATAGCCTCTCCGGGTTAATGAAGCAAGGACTTCAACAGACCAAATCACTTATTCACATCCAGCATAATTTTCCCGATATGCGTGCTACTTTCCATACGTTCATGCGCCGCAGCAGCATGCTCCAGGGGAAACACTCTGTCGATCACTGGTCTGATTTTTCCCTGCTCAATCAACGGCCAGACCTGTTGTTCCAGTTCCCCTGCAATGATGGACTTGAATTCCACACTTCTTGCCCGCAATGTAGATCCCGTATGGGTCAAGCGCTTTAGCATTAATTGCATATGATTGACCGTGTTCGTTGCCCCCTGCAATAACGCAATCTGCACAATTCTGCCATCGATTGCCGCAGCTTGATAATTTCGCTCGACATAATCTCCACCCACCATATCCAGAATTAGATCTACACCCTCATTTGCAGTATTCTCCCTGACGACCTCAACAAAATCCTGCTCGCGATAATTTATCGCCACATCGGCACCAAGTTTTTGGCAGGCCTCACATTTTTCAGCAGATCCGGCAGTAATAATTACTTTTGCACCAAAATTTTTGGCCAGTTGAATTGCCGTCGTACCAATACCACTGGAGCCACCATGGACGAGCAAAGTTTCTCCACTGACAAGTCCACCCCTTTGAAATACATTGTGCCAAACTGTAAAAAATGTTTCCGGTAGTGCAGCAGCTTCAATCATCGACAAGCCAGAGGGCACCGGCAATATACAACCCTCGTCAGCTACAACATATTCGCCGTAACCACCACCGGTTACCAGCGCAATGACCGAATCGCCGATGGAGAAACGGCACTTCGATCCACCCAGCGCCACAATTTTACCAGAGATTTCCAAACCTGGGATATCACTTGCGCCTTTGGGCGGTGGATAAAATCCTGCCCGTTGAACACAATCGGGACGATTCACACCTGCTGCCGTAACCTTGATCAATACCTGACCATCATCAATTTCAGGCATTGCCCGTTCGCATACCTCCAGAACCCCAGGACCACCAGGTTTGGTAATTTCCATTACTTTCATTGTTTTGGGTAAGGACAAATTTCATACTCCATCAGTGATTCCACCACATTGCCATCAAATGAAGATAAACACGCGGCGCCTTTATTCAAACAACCATGGTTGAAATTTGCCGAATTGTTAACCTTTTGTTAGCCTTTATGCAGTATTAATGTCTTCATTCAGTTTTGCTGAATCCTGCTGTCAGATAATCATTATCTTTCAGCTTGGCCTCCTGTTAACTTTTCAGAGCCGCTTTTGCGGCTCTTTTTTTGTTTTGAAACCGGCTATTCACCTTTAAAAATGAATTAGGTGCAATTGAATTTCTCTGCACCGCTTTATCACTACACTGAGATTTGGTAGATTGAATTAATCAATTTTTGCACTTTATCGATTACAGCTGTTGGAATCTTGAAGTAATTTGGATACACTCCTGACAAATCATTTCATGAAATTCGCAGGTAAGACAAATGTCGGAATTTGATCATAGGCAAAAGTCAGCTAATCAGCAGCCCATTAAGCTTGCTGAAAAGTATGCCTATTCCGACAATTTCAAAAAATTATTTAGTGAAGGAATGCAATTAGTCGAAAACAGTGCCACTTTCCTTGACGGGCCCGGGCGCGAAGCCGTAAAGGATCTTAATCGCGCCGCCTCTCTGCTTTACGGCACCGAATCAATGCGATTGACCACCCGTTTGATGCAGTTGGCATCATGGCTGTTGTTACAACGCGCTGCCAATGAAGGTGAAATGAGTGTAGAACAGATAAAATCGGAAAAAGAAAAGGTCAAACTTGAAAACCTGCCACTGGCAGAAGCTGATCTCGCTCAGTACCATTTACCCAAAGAATTCACCGATCTGGTTGAACAGTCGATCAAACTTCAGTCACGCATTGTTCGCCTGGACAATGAATTATATGGCGGTGCTTCTCACAATGATAATACAAATATCAATCCGGTTAATGACCAGATTGAATTGATTTCCACCGCTTTTGGCGCGAAAACCTACCAGTAATTTTCTCTCAATTCTGTTTTTACATCATCAGTCACAAGTCTATTCAAGAAGACTTTTGCCACAAAAAACCCGGGCAATAACCCGGGTTTGAAACATTGTGTTCGTCCGGGAAAACTAGAGCGTGTCGCATTCAATAGGATTCATTTGATGGAGGCAAAACAGCTTATCTCCTGCGTTGCAAATCTTGCCCGATACATTGTATCGCGCTGCGATCTGCGCCTTGGTGATAAGCTGATTTGAAGCATCAAATGATTCAGAATAAACCGCAAGTGGCCCTAGATACCCAAACCTTCGTATTTTTTCTTGAAACGTGATACACGACCACCGCGGTCAACCAAATGTTGATTGCCACCGGTCCAAGCGGGGTGTGTCGTCGGATCGATATCGAGATTCATGGTGTCACCTTCTGATCCCCAGGTAGAGCGGGTCATGAATTCTGTACCATCATTCATAACCACTTTGATCATGTGATAATCTGGATGAATATCTTGTTTCATCATTTTGTCCTGTTGCGAAGTTGGCGCAACCAATCTAAACCAGTATCGAATTGACTGGTGCAAACTTGTTGTGCCTGTGTTGTAATGAATCAGGATACCTTTATCCAGAACCCTGTCCAGAGCGAGAAGTAGAACTTTCGATCTGGAAAATTTGAAGTCAGCCTATACATGAACGAGGCAACATAGACAAGTCATCTCAAAGCGATTTTTTGTTTTAACCTTTTTTACCCGCTCAAGGATATCCAGTAATCAATGTCAAGTTCCCAATCTCTAGACAAATCCCGGCGTTCGTTGCGCCCCCTGGCACAGATATTCCCCTATCTCCTAAGACACAAGCAAAGAGTTGCTGCTGCTTTGTGTTTTCTGCTGCTGGCGGCTGCAACAACACTTTCTCTGCCGATGGCGGTAAGAAGAATGGTCGACCACGGATTTTCGCAAAACAATTCCCAATTCATCGACCAGTATTTCTCAATGCTTGTGGCCATTGCCGCTGTTTTGGCGATAGCCAGTTCTTGTCGCTATTATTTTGTTATATGGTTGGGCGAGCGGGTGGTTTCCGATATCAGAAGTGATGTATTTCAACACCTGACCACATTGGGTGCCGATTTTTTCGACACCGCGAAAACGGGCGAATTGGTCTCACGCCTGACGGCTGATACCACCCAGATAAAATCTGCTGTCGGTGCAACCGCCTCAATGGCGTTGCGAAACACGCTTTTGGGTATAGGCGCGCTGATCATGATGGTGATCACAGCTCCAAAACTTGCCGCAATTGTTATTGGCGCAATTCCCCTGGTGGTTATCCCGATTGTGGCATTTGGCCGGGCAGTGCGCAGACGTTCGCGCGACGCACAGGATACCCTTGCTGAGGCGACTGCCTATGCTTCAGAATCAATCAGTTCTATTCGCACGTTGCAGGCTTTTGCCAATGGACCATTGGTATCAAATCGTTTCTCAATAGCGGTAGAAAAAGCATTTGGTGCTGCCAATTACTCCATACGCACCCGTGCATTCCTAACCGCCTTTGCGATTTTCATGATTTTCAGCAGCGTTGTGGCGGTTTTGTGGTTTGGAGCCCAGGATGTGCTGACTGGTGCCATGACGCCTGGAACACTTGGGCAGTTCCTGCTTTATTCGGTTTTCGCTGCAGGTGCACTAGCAGCCCTGTCTGAAGTCTGGGGCGAATTATCGCTAGCCTCTGGTGCAGCTGAACGGTTAACCGAGCTATTGGCAATCAAGTCCTCAATTTCAGCGCCCGCCTGTCCAATCAGTATTCCTAAGCCGGTCAAAGGTGAAATTATTCTTGAAAATATTGATTTTGCCTATCCCTCAAGGCCAGAATTGCCGACGATAGAAAATATCAGTCTAACCATCAAACCGGGTGAAACAGTCGCCGTGGTGGGTTCATCCGGCGCAGGTAAAAGTACATTATTCTCACTTCTGTTACGTTTTTATGACCCGACAAGTGGCACCATTTATATCGATGGAATTCCCCTTGATCAGTGCGACCCGGAAAAACTACGCAAAACCATGGCAATTGTCCCGCAAGATACGACGATTTTCGCAACCACGGTCTTTGACAACATATTGTTTGGGCGCCCGAACGCCTCTGAAGAAGAAGCAAAATCAGCAGCTACCATTGCCAATGCTGATGAATTCATCGCTAAATTGAAAGATGGCTATCATACCATGTTAGGAGAGCGTGGCGTCAACTTATCCGGCGGACAGCGCCAGCGCATTGCAGTTGCACGAGCGATCTTGAAGGACGCACCAATCCTGCTGCTTGATGAAGCGACCAGTGCCCTTGATGCTGAAAGTGAAAAACTGGTCCAGGACGCGCTGGATAAACTGATGGTTGGGCGAACAACCGTTGTCATTGCCCACCGTCTGGCAACTATCCTGAAAGCTGATCGTATCATCGTAATGGATGCTGGCAGAATCGCTGAATCCGGCACTCACGAATCTCTTGTCAAAAAAGGTGGCATCTATAGCAGGCTGGCCAAATTACAATTTGACGCGGGCAAAGTTGGTGAGAATGCCTGAGACATATTGTGCCCAACAGCCAAAACTCTGCAAAGCGCCCCAGCCTGTCTTATATCAAGCACTGTGCCCGGCTTTCATACCTGGAAAAATGCACCCACCCAAAAAAGTGCCCTCCAGCGCATTATAGCCATGATGCCTGCCTTTCGGGTTGAAGGAAGCCTGGGCGTGAAGATTCCGGAATTGACACCTACAGCAATGACAGCTGGAGCCTGTGCACCTCCATGTTCTGCCCAATTGGTTCGAACATGGTTGCGAGTGTATACGGAAGCTATGGCGAGTCGAACTATGATGCTCAGGAAGCTGCATATACTGTGACACGTCTAGCAGTCTGTCGGACTTGCACAATCACTGTTAACAAAACTGGATATTGGTCCGATTTTTCGCTCATTTTCGTTAAATATTCCCGATATTCGCCTCAGATGATCGAAATATCGACCTCAATTCCAGTTCTGTTCTCAATAATTGCTCAAGTCCGACAGCCTGCTAGACCATAGATTGACCATCGGCGACAGTTTGCAATATGCCCATCAGCGCTCCGGACTAGAGCCTATCAGGCCTTTCCTACACGCATAATGACAGTAATCTGGCGCTGTATGAGTACAACAAAGTGCAAGCGACCCTCTCCGCTCACAAAAAAGTTTTAAGCGCGACGGAGAAGCCACTCGCAGGTTTTCCCGATTTTTTGGAATTCAGATGACGTGCCGCCGCTGTCAGGATGTGTTTTCTTCGCCTGGCGGTGACAGGTCTTTTTCATATCCGCTTTGGAATACGTACCATTCGGTCCAAGCCCCTTGTCTCGTAATGATCATAAAAGGCTCAAACCTTATCCCGCTTGACGCTAAATACCGCAGATATTCGGGTTAACGTACCTGTGCCAGACTTTGTTTATTCCTCCTCAATGCAAAGATGTTCGAGACCAGGAGTGCCCCAATCACTACGGCACCGCCAATCAGCGCCCATGACCCGGGATTCTCTCCAATCACGACCCAGACCAGTATCGGTGCCAACACCGATTCCAGTAAGACAAGTAACGAAACTTCTGCAGAGCTGATATAGCGCGGTCCAAGTGCGAGAAAGCACGACGCCGCACCGATGAACGCTCCATGCCCTACAAATAGTTGCCATTGCGCCTGTAACTCCTCAACAGGCGAACAGAACATTCCAATCATTATAGCCGCACCAATATATGCAATTGGAATCGCTGGGATCATTGACGTTTCTTTAACTTTTCGTACCGCAGTCAATGCCGCGGCAAATGCAACAGAGACATAAACTGCCCATAGATCGCCTTTCCACGAGGCAATTTCTGTCGCGCTTGAACCGTAAGTAATGATTGCCAGTCCGAAGATCACAGCAGCCATTGTCAACACCATGCGTTGTTGAATGCGCTCACCCAGGAATATCCTGCTAAAGATCGCAGCAAAAATTGGCATTGACGCAAAGATGAATACCACATTTGCCACACTCGTATTGGCAACAGCCATAACAAACGCCGGTGCTGTCGAAGCGATTAAAATGGTATAGATCGCGCCTGCCCAACCGGTTTTGAAAACGGCCCGAAATCCGCTGATTCCCTGAACGGCCAGCAAAATGACAAGAACCATGAGCCCGGATGTCAGTCCTCGCCAGAAAGCGGTAACCATCGGGTCTGCCTGAATCAACCGCACAAAGAGTGAATCCGGAACCACCAGTAAAACGCCCAGTGTTGTTAAAATCAGACCTTTAGGGTGATCACTCATAAATTCGATTGACTAGCATTTTCCCAGAGGAAGTAAAGTCGGGATTGTCTAGTGGCTTCAACGGCCCTGACACAATAAATAAAGTTAAGGCCAACTGCTGCTCAAGCAGACTTTGGCTTCACCAGCAGAAGTTTGATAATATCTTTATACAGGTATCTTATTTCCACCAGTTCCAATCCAGCCGCATCCAGATTTTGCTCAGTATTGCGATCGCACGCGGCCCCGTAAGCAAATCGCACCCAAGGCGCCCAAAGCCTCATAATGAAACGCTGAAAAGGCTTTTCCGAAATAGCATATTCCAGGATACGGATTGTACCACCCGGGACACAGACCCGGCGAAGCTCTTCAAGGGCAGGTTGCTGATTGTCAGCGTCAAGGACACAAAAAAGAAAAGTCGAGATGATGCCGTCAAAACTGTCATCGGCAAAATCCATCTCCATCACATCCATTTCAAGCAAATCTACTGCAGTGCCGAGTTTATCCCTACGCTGTTTTGCACGCTTCAGCATTGCCGTGCTGAAGTCAATCCCGGTGATCTTCGAACCTTCTGGGTAGAAAGGAAAATTTCGCCCTGTACCAACGCCTGCATCCAGCAGGGTTCCGCTCAACCCTTCAAACAACATCCCCCGCAGAGGTTTGTAACGACCATATTCAAAAGGCAGGTCCAATATGTCGTAAAGCCTGGCGATGCGGTTATAGACTTTTTGTTTCACACTAAACTCCGTGAATTCGCATAGGAAATATTATGTTGAATTGTCATAGTTTTCCGCACGCCCCGCAGCTCCAGTTTTTGTTGTTGTTCGAAGCTAGCAGTCTGTCGGACTTGCACAATCACTGTTAACAAAACTGGATATTGGTCCGATTTTTCGTTCATTTTCGTTAAATATTCCCGATATTCGCCTCAAATGATCGAAATATCGACCTCAATTCCAGTTCTGTTCTCAAT
>JAAENI010000325.1 GCA_024224595.1 Hyphomicrobiales bacterium | reverse complement strand
CGGCTTATCTGGCACAGCAGGCCACAGCGCACCTCAATCTTGAACACACCGTCGGCACCATTCCGTTAAACAAACCGGACCTTCTTTTGAACCCTCCCGGGAGCAAACTGTATTCCAACAGCCCCGATGATCCCGTCATGGTCCTTTACTGGGGGGATAACCCGCCGGACAACCAAATTACAACCCATTTAAATGCACTGTCCCACATGGACCCGACGCTCAAAACCGTGATTGACAAAAACGCTGAGGCAGTGGCCTGTTTCATTACCTTTGCGAAGGCCACCACCCGGTATTATCCCAACTTCCCGTCCGTCATCCGCAACTTGTCTGAAGAGGCATATGAGATTAGAAAATCAGCATGGTATGTGGCGGTCAAACCCCGTAACAATCCGGAACGTAGAACGGTCTGGTCTGAAGTCTACCAGGACCCGGCAGGCCGCGGGCTGATGACAACAGCTGTCTCTCCGATCTACAATCCGGCAAACGAATTCATCGGCGCCGCCGGTGTGGATGTCACCCTGGTCAACATTACGGACAAAATTCTGACAGCCGGACAGAGTGATGGGACCCTGAACCCAAAGGGCATGTTCTCATTTATTATTGATGCCAGTGGGAGGATCGTCGCCTTCCCAAAGGAATACATCAGCCTGTTCGGGTTCAAGGAAATATTAAAAGAAAAGCACACCGGCTACAACGCTCTTTTCAACCTGAAACTTTCCGATTCTAAAATTGAAAATATCCGCAGGCTTTGGAGCGGCAGGAAACCTGAAAATCAGGTAAACTTAGAGACTGTTCAGTTTCAGGACAAAAAGCTTCTGATCTCATCGTTTGTCATGCCCTCCACAGGGTGGCGTCTGAGTGTCGCCGTCCCTGAATCCGATCTGATGGAATCAATCACACATACAAGGGATGCCATGAACGCCATGGTCGATACTATGGCATTCAAGTTCGGGGCCTTTGCACTTTTGATCATGTTTATTTCGATTGTTGGATTTACGCTGCTTTCCTATAAATATTTTATCCAACCCATCGATACGCT
>JAAENI010000324.1 GCA_024224595.1 Hyphomicrobiales bacterium | reverse complement strand
TGATGTCGATTGAGTTGATATTGCTAGCCGTCAATATAAATCTGGTTGGGTTTTCCCAACATTTGAATGATTTAACCGGCCAGGTTTTTGCATTGTTCATTATGACAGTTGCTGCAGCTGAGGCCTCAATTGGCCTTGCCATACTGGTCGTATTTTTCCGCAATCGCGGTACTATTGCCGTCGAAGACGTTAACGTGATGAAGGGCTAGCTTGAAGCGATGATACACGCGATTGTTTTTTTCCCGCTTATTGGTTTCCTTTTGGCTGGTCTGTTTGGCCGCTCTCTGGGTGCCAAAGGTTCTGAATATGTAACCACCGGCCTGATGCTTGCATCCGCATTCCTGTCCTGGATAGTATTTTTCAGGGTGGGTTTTTCAGAAATTGAGCCTGATACGGTACCAGTATTGCAGTGGATCAATACTGGTAATCTTACGATTAACTGGGCTTTTAGAATTGATACATTAACCGCTGTTATGCTGGTTGTGGTCAATACGGTGTCCAGCCTGGTTCACATGTATTCAATAGGTTACATGCATCATGATCCGCATCGTCCGCGGTTTTTCGCCTTTTTGTCATTGTTTACCTTTGCCATGCTCGCACTGGTCACATCAGATAATCTGCTGCAAATGTTTTTTGGTTGGGAAGGTGTTGGTCTTGCCTCTTATTTGCTGATTGGGTTCTGGTACAAAAAGCCGTCAGCCAATGCCGCAGCGATCAAAGCATTTATTGTTAACAGGGTAGGTGACTTTGGATTTGCCTTAGGCATATTTGGATTGTTTGTGCTGTTTGGCTCCATTGAGTTCTCAACAATTTTTGCCAATGTCCCTGAATATATGGCGAATGGTAAAGATGGTGAAACTGTGTTGAATTTCCTCGGCTATGAATTAAGCCGGGCCAACGCCATTACCGTTGTTTGCCTTCTTCTGTTCATGGGGGCGATGGGTAAATCCGCGCAATTCCTGCTTCATACCTGGTTACCTGATGCGATGGAAGGTCCCACTCCCGTGTCTGCCCTTATTCATGCTGCAACCATGGTGACCGCTGGCGTTTTCCTCGTTGCCCGCATGTCCCCGGTATTTGAATTTTCGCCGGTAGCTTTAGGGTTTGTCACTTTCATCGGCGGCACAACTGCCATTTTTGCAGCATCCGTTGGGCTGGTTCAAAACGATATCAAAAGAGTAATCGCCTATTCAACCTGTTCACAGCTGGGTTACATGTTTGCGGCGCTGGGAGTTGGTGCTTTTGGTGCGGGAATATTCCATTTATTCACCCACGCTTTCTTCAAGGCATTGTTGTTCCTGGGTGCAGGATCTGTCATTCATGCTGTTTCAGATGAACAGGACATGCGACGCATGGGTGGCTTGCGTACCCATATTCCCAAGACCTACTGGATGATGATCATCGGCACTGTCGCGCTGACTGGCCTGGGCATACCATTCACCCCTATCGGCACCGCCGGATTTTTCTCCAAAGATGCCATTATCGAGAGCGTTTATGCTGGACATGGCCTGTTTTCCAACTATACATTTGCGATGCTGGTCATTGCCGCATTTTTCACAAGTTTCTATTCCTGGCGTCTTATTTTTATGACGTTCCATGGCCGCGCACGTGCTTCTACTGATGTTATGGATCATATCCATGAATCCCCTAGAGTGATGTTGCTACCACTCTACATTCTGGCTGCAGGCGCCTTGTTTGCCGGCATCATTTTTGCTGGTCAATTCATTGGCCATGGGACCCATACCAATCATGAAGAATGGTATAATGTTTTTTGGCGAACCGCTCTTTTTGCTGGCGAGAGCAATCATATTCTAGCTGAGTTCCACCATGTGCCATGGCTGGTAAAACTCGCACCATTCATCATGATGGTATCCGGATTTGGTTTGGCCTGGCTATTTTATATTCGCTCACCACATTTGCCAAAACAGTTGGCGCACCAACATTACGGCCTCTACAAGTTTCTGTTGAATAAGTGGTACTTTGATGAGCTTTATGACCTGATATTTGTGCGCCCGGCAAAATGGCTGGGGCGTTTCTTGTGGAAAAAAGGTGATGGCTGGCTCATCGATGGTTTTGGACCCGATGGCGTATCCGCACGGGTGGTTGACATAACCAACAGAGTAGTGAAGTTGCAGTCAGGCTACGTGTACCATTATGCCTTTGCGATGCTGATCGGAGTAGCCGTTTTGCTAACATGGTCGATGTTTGGGGGAGTGAGTTGATGTTTGACATGCCACTTCTGACAATAGTCACCTTCCTGCCGCTGGTTGGAGCGTTGATGATTTTACCGATCACAATGGGTGATAAGGATGGTGAATTTGAATTAGCTAAACGCAATGTGCGCAATGTAGCCTTGTTCACAACCATCGTAACGTTTCTGATATCACTATTGATCTGGGTTGAATTTGATAATTCTGTTGCCGGTTTCCAGATGGAGGAAAATGTTGAGTGGATTGGCCCATTCATGAGCTACCATCTGGGTGTGGATGGCATTTCAATGCTGTTTGTCATTCTGACTACATTCCTGATGCCATTTGCAATATTGGCAAGCTGGACCTCGATCACCAAGAACATCAAACAATATATGATCGCGTTTCTGATCCTGGAAACGTTCATGATAGGCGTTTTCGTGGCGCTTGATATCATGGTTTTTTATGTGTTTTTCGAGGCCGGCCTGATCCCGATGTTTATTATCATCGGCGTATGGGGTGGCAAGCGCCGGGTATATGCAAGTTTCAAGTTCTTTCTCTATACGTTGCTGGGTTCTGTTTTGATGCTTCTGGCGATAATGGCAATGTATTGGAATGCAGGAACTACTGATATCTCTGTTCTGTTAACCCATACATTCCCGGCCCAAATGCAAACCTGGTTATGGCTTGCATTCTTTGCTTCACTGGCCGTCAAAATGCCTATGTGGCCAGTCCATACATGGCTTCCGGACGCCCACGTTGAAGCGCCAACCGCAGGTTCAGTAATTCTGGCCGGCGTCTTGCTTAAGATGGGCGGTTATGGCTTTCTTCGTTTTTCAATACCAATGTTCCCGTTGGCCACGGCCGATTTTACCTGGTTGATATTTGCTCTTTCTGTCATCGCCATCATTTATACCTCTCTGGTTGCTTTGATGCAGGAAGATATGAAGAAACTGATTGCTTATTCATCGGTAGCCCATATGGGTTTTGTCACTATGGGAATGTTTGCGCTGAATAATTTTGGTATTCAGGGCTCTATCTTCCAAATGCTGTCCCACGGACTGGTTTCAGGCGCGTTGTTCCTGAGTGTTGGAGTAATTTATGACCGGATGCATACACGCGAGATTGATGCTTATGGTGGAGTCGTGCACCGGATGCCGAAATACGCCGTCGTATTTATGATATTTACACTGGCCAATGTGGGGCTGCCGGTAACTTCAGGGTTCGTTGGCGAGTTTTTGATATTGCTGGGAACATTTCAGGCCAATTCCACTGTTGCATTTCTGGCAACAACAGGCGTCGTGTTGTCTGCTGCTTATGCCTTGTGGCTTTATCGCCGGGTGATATTTGGCAGACTTGAAAAAGAAAGCCTGAAATCCCTGCTCGATCTCAACAGTCGCGAAAAACTGATATTATATCCACTGGTTGTAGCGGTGATCTTCTTTGGAGTTTATCCTACACCAGTATTTGACGTAACACAGGCATCGGTTGATGCATTGCTGACAAATTATCACGCGGCAATATCACAGGCCGGGAACTAGACCATGACCAATTTGATTACAGAAATTCCCGGCCTCAATCTGGCGTTACCAGAGCTAATCCTGGCTATTGGTGCGATGGTCCTGTTGATGATTGGCGTCTATTCGGGCAAAAGCGCCTCAGGACTGGTCAGCGGGTTGGCAATTGCATTATTGGTCGCAGCTGGCTTTATGCTGTTCACCAGCAATGAAACAGGCACCGCTTTCAGTGATGCGTTCATTGTTGATGATTTTGCAAAATTGATGAAACTGCTGGTTATAGCTGGTTCTGTGCTGGCAATCACCATGTCTGTCAATTTCATGAGGCGTGAGCAAATCGACAAGTTTGAATTCCCGGTTCTGATTATACTGGCGACACTTGGAATGATGTTGATGGTGTCGGCGAATGGCTTAATCGCTTTGTATCTTGGTCTCGAATTGCAATCATTGTCACTTTATGTCCTGGCAGCAATTAATCGCGATTCTGTGCGATCAACTGAAGCGGGTTTGAAGTATTTCGTATTGGGGGCTTTGTCCTCCGGCATGTTGCTCTATGGAGCTTCAATGATTTATGGCTTTACCGGACATACGGATTTTGCCGGAATTGCCGAAGCAATGGGAGGTGCAGGGCGTTCGCTCGGGTTAATCTTCGGTCTGGTGTTCCTGATGGCAGGCCTGGCGTTTAAAATCTCAGTAGTTCCCTTTCATATGTGGACCCCTGATGTTTATGAGGGTTCACCAACACCTGTCACTGCATTCTTTTCAGCCGCTCCAAAGGTTGCAGCCATGTCAATGCTCATACGTGTGGTCATTGATGCCTTTGAACCGATCGCCAGTGACTGGCAGCAGATACTGGTGTTTATGGCAATTGCCTCGATGGCACTGGGTGCATTTGCTGCCATTGGACAGACCAATATCAAGAGACTGATGGCATATTCTTCGATCAGCCATATGGGATTTGCACTTGTTGGTCTGGCACCAGGTACGCAGGCCGGTGTAAACGGCGTCATATTATACATGATTGTTTACATGGTCATGACACTTGGCACTTTTGTCTGCATCCTTTCAATGCGCCGCAAGGATGGCATGGTGGAAGAGATCGGTGACCTCGCCGGACTATCAAAAAACAATCCGACGATGGCGTTGTTCCTGACCGTATTGATGTTTTCTCTGGCGGGTATCCCGCCTCTTGCCGGTTTCTTTGCTAAGTACTTTGTATTCCTCGCCGCCATTCAGGCAGAACTTTATACCCTGGCAATTATTGGTGTTCTGGCCAGTGTTGTTGGTGCGTTTTACTATATCCGCATCATCAAGATTATGTGGTTTGATGAAGGCGAAGACAGTTTTCTGCCGATGCCCGGTGAATTGCGACTGGTTCTGGGCGCAAGCGGAGTTTTTGTTGCTGTTTTCTATCTGTTTGCCGGGCCGCTATTTGCCATAACTTCCGGAGCTGCCAGTTCGCTGTTTTGAGAAATATTCACCCGCCAGAAACAGTAGGAAACGGTTATCGGCATATTGCATTTGATGAGATAGAATCTACCAATCTTATTGCAATGGAATATGCTCACAATGCTGATCCGGGAAAACTCTGGATTACTGCTGAGAGGCAAAGCCGGGGTAAAGGTAGCAGGGGACGTTCCTGGGTATCGCAGTCTGGTAATCTGTTTGCATCCCTGTTGTTGTGCATTGATTTGGCCCCGGAAAAACTGACTAACCTGACTTTTGTTGCAAGTCTGGCTACCTATGAGGCATTGGCTCAGTTCATTCCTGAGGGTCAGCTTGCGCTGAAATGGCCGAATGATGTTTTGTTAAAACAGGCTAAGGTCAGTGGAATATTGCTGGAAAATCACATCAGGAAAGAAAGTGGATCTGCGGTAATAATTGGTATTGGCATCAATTGCCAGTCAAACCCGGATAACACCAACACTCCAGCCACCAATTTGGCGAACGCAGGCTATGCGGTTGGAGCTCAATCTGTATTCCATCATTTGGTTTCACAAATGGATGCGTGGCTGGCATTGTGGAATGAAGGTGCAAATTTTGGTGAGATTCGCGCGGAATGGCTTGCAAGAGCCGCAAGTCTGGGTCAAGAAATACGGATAACAATGCCGCATCAAGAATTGCGCGGAATATTTGAAAAACTTGACCGGAATGGTTGTCTGATATTAAGAACGCCAGACAATCAGCGTCACTCGATATCGACCGCCGACATTTTTCTTACACCATACAACAACAAAGCACATAAAGATCATGAGTAAAAACGAACTGGTATTTGTTCCATTGGGAGGCGTTGGTGAGATTGGAATGAATCTCGCTTTGTATGGCTATGGTCCTAAAGGAAATCGCGATTGGATTATGGTTGATTGTGGTGTGGCATTCCCGGGTAAGGAATTGCCGGGTGTTGATTTGATATTACCCGATATTCGCTATGTTCAGGAATTAGGTAATCGCTTAAAGGCAATTGTGATCACCCATGCCCATGAAGATCATTATGGTGCATTGCTGTCTTTATGGCCGATGCTGCGAAAACCGGTTTATTGTACGCCATTT
This sequence comes from Hyphomicrobiales bacterium, assembly GCA_024224595.1. GTDB lineage: Bacteria > Pseudomonadota > Alphaproteobacteria > Rhizobiales > Rhizobiaceae > JAAEMP01. The sequence continues at coordinate 3,539 of JAAENI010000324.1, read as the reverse complement.
TGTGCCGGAATGCTTGAAGCAAAAGCTGTATATGAGCGCGATGATCCACAAGTACCCATTACTATTTTCAAAGCCGGCAGCATATTTGAAATCGGCCCGTTTTCCATCGAAGCCGTTCACGTCACCCATTCGCTGCCCGAACCAATGTCTCTGGCGATCACCAGTCCGCTTGGAACAGTTGTTCATACCGCTGACTGGAAAATCGATGACGCGCCGACTTTAGGTAAGATAACCGATGAAGCAGCTTTTCGCCGAATTGGGGATAGTGGTGTTCTTGCGGCCATCTGTGATTCAACCAATGCCATGCGAACGGGTGTGTCACCCTCGGAACAAGAAGTATCTGACAGCCTGGCCGATGTTATTGCCAATGCAAAAGGTCGAGTCGCTATTACGACGTTCTCTTCCAATGTTGGCCGATTACGTTCAATCGCTCAAGCTGCCAGGAAAAACAATCGCCGCGTGATGTTGATGGGTAGTTCAATTCGACGTGTCGTCGAAGTATCCAGTGAGTTGGGATATTTTGATGATATTGATGAATTTGTTGATGAACGTGATTTTGACACTGTTGACCGTGCGAATCTGGTTATCATTCTAACTGGCAGTCAGGGTGAACCGCGAGCTGCAATGGCAAAGATCGCCCATCAGGAACATCGCAACGTGGCATTAGTGCCTGGTGACACGGTAGTCTATTCATCTAGAATAATACCCGGCAATGAAAAAGCCATTATTGAAACCAAAAATCTGCTGATTGATCAGGGCATCAATATTATTACCGATGATGATGCTCTGGTCCATGTGTCCGGCCATCCACGACAGAGTGAGTTGAAGGCAATGTATTCATGGCTCAAACCTCAAGTCAGTGTACCGGTCCATGGAGAATCTGCCCACTTGTCTGCCCACGCCAAACTGGCTGGCGAATTAGGCGTGCCTCAGGTGGCGCCTGTACGCAACGGTGATGTTTTGCGCCTCGCCCCCGGCAATGCTGAAATAATCACAACTGTACCCCATGGCAAATATTATAAAGACGGCATCATATTCGGCGATGAAAGTGAAATCGGTGTCTCACAGCGGCGCAAGCTGGGCTATGCTGGAATTGTTTCACTTTCGGTGGTTCTCGATAGAAAGGGAAATATTGCCGATGAAATCGATATTGAAATTTATGGTCTTCCTGATGTAACCGGGGAGGGTGAAGATTTTGATGATGTCCTGTATCATGCGGCAACTGGAGCGCTAAACTCAATTCCTGCCAAACGGCGCAAAGATCCGGAAGTAGTCAGAAAAGCAGTGAAAAACGCTGTTCGAGCCAGCGCCCGCGATCACTGGGGCAAGAAACCTGTAACAACCGTATTTGTGGCGATCGTATAATGATCGGAAACCTCAATCATGTGGCAATCGCAACGCCTGATCTTAATCAGGCCATTGCGATTTATGCCAACACCCTAGGTGCCAGCGTGTCTGAGCGGCAGGAACTCCCCGAACACGGCGTCACGGTCGTGTTTGTCGAGTTGCCAAATACCAAAATTGAGCTGCTCGAACCACTGGGTAAAGATTCTCCAATTGCATCATTTTTGACCAAAAACCCTGCCGGTGGCATCCATCATATTTGTTATGAGGTCGACGATATAGTGGCGGCTGCAAAACAAATGACAGATAATGGCGCACGTATTTTAGGGGATGGGAAATCCAAAATCGGGGCTCATGGAAAACCGGTGATTTTCCTGCATCCGAAAGACTTTTGTGGAACCCTGGTTGAACTGGAACAGGTATGAGATGACATTGGGAACGGGATTTGCGATTTATTTTCTGTTTTGGTGGCTTTGTCTATTCACTGTACTACCCTTTGGAGTGCGTTCCCAAATAGAAAGTGGTGAGGTTGAACCGGGTACAGAACCCGGTGCACCAATAACCTCTCATGTTTGGAAAAAACTGCTGATAAATACGATTGTAAGCGGCGTGGTGTTTGCCGTTTACTGGTTTATGACAGCCAGGCTTGGTTTTAGTATTGATCAAATTCCAAGCCCGTTTCCGCAAGATTAAATGACAGCACATCGATCTCATAAGATTACAAATACTGTTGGTGCCATATTGGCAGTCATTGCATCGACCCTGTTGGCAATTACCAATATCGGTGCACCGAGCCTTTATGATGCGGGTAGTAATCCGGCAACGATTTTGATGTTACGTGCGTTTGTCACGGCCGCATCAATCGGCTTAATTTTACTGCTCACTGGCAAACTGCATAAACTTGCTGCCAGAGATGAGATATATTGCATTATTTCCGGCCTGCTTTTCATGTTTGTGGGCTTTGGGCTGTTTACAGCGCTCGCTGTCTCTCCAGTGAGTACAGTCATTTTGCTGTTATATGTTTATCCGTTACTAACAACGATCATAGAGAGTGTAATTACGCGAAGACTTCCCGATGCCAAAACCGTCTGTTTAATGCTGCTGGCATTATTTGGACTGGGTCTGGCGCTTGATGTGGCCGCAACGAAATTAAACCTGTTTGGTGTATCAATGGCACTCATGGCGGCAATTGGAGTTGCGTCTACATTAGTGTGGAACAGTCACAAACTGTCTCATATAGATGCCGAACAAATTACCTTCAGGATGTTTTGTGTAAACTCTATTGTATTTCTTGGCTATGTTTTATATCTCGACAATTTTCAGATGCCTGCTGGTGAAAACAGTTCACTAGTTTTGATCTTATTACTGGTTTGTTTTGCTTTCGCATTTCCGGCGTTTTTTCGCGCAGTTCAAATGGCCGGCCCTGTACGTGCAGCAATGATCATGAATCTGGAACCTGTTATCAGCATTGTATTATCAGTCATAATCCTGATGGAAGTGATCAGCCTGAGCCAGACATTGGGTGCAATTCTGGTGATAGCCGCTGTGGTAATTTCGCAGATTGTGATGAGGCGGTCTGATGCCGTACCGCAAACATAGGGTGTTGGAAATTCGACACCTTGTTGGTTGATTTGTGGCTAAGGGCGAAATACTACCCGAAGGTCGGATAATCGTATGAATTAATCAAATGCTATAAGATGGATTTTCATTCCGCGACATGTTTGGTGAGTCTGTTTTGTGCCACGGATGAGACATTCAAGGAAATTAGACCGTTTCTTGTTTACACGGAAGCATTTGATGGGCCAAGCCAGTTCACTCGGCAAGGCGTAAAACGCAGTGCGATCTGGTTGATCGGACAAGTTTTGCAACGCTGCAGATGAACTGACCTGATTCACCGAAGGCCGTTATTCACGCTTGCTGGACTGCGTTATGGTTTTCTCATGGTCAACCAGACCACAGCAAAAACCATGCATTGCCAGCAAATGTGAATAACCGGTCAAATGATTGCGTGTAAACAAGAAGCGCTAGCAGTCTGTCGGACTTGCACAATCACTGTTAACAAAACTGGATATTGGTCCGATTTTTCGTTCATTTTCGTTCATTTTCGTTAAATATTCCCGATATTCGCCTCAAATGATCGAAATATCGACCTCAATTCCAGTTCTGTGCTCAATAATTGCTCAAGTCCGACAGCC
>JAAENI010000323.1 GCA_024224595.1 Hyphomicrobiales bacterium | reverse complement strand
GTGGGCATCTCCAAAAGTGCGACGTAATGCGTCCTCGTCACTGGGTGTAATAATGATGTGCACATGATTTGGCATCAAACAATAACACCAGATTTTCGCTCCAGCCTTGCGCGCGGCTTCTGCCAGCAGATCCCGGTAAAGCAAATAATCCCCATCTTCAAAGAATGTTTGCGCATGCCGGTTTCCACGCTGGGTGACATGATGAGGAAGGCCAGGAACAACAATACGTGCAATACGAGTCATGGTTGTTAACTAATTTATTTAGTGTATTTAGTAAAGTGTCACCGTAATTCCAGGGGTGAGTTGTTTGGCCCAGATAAACTAAAACGGAGTTTATCACAGCGGCAATAACAAGCATGCCTACCATAGCAGAAGATAGAATTGAGGAGAATAAAACAAATATGGTTTATCGATTATTTCACGATGATCAGGAGATGTACAGCTATGGGGTCGAAAGATTGGATGGTGACCTGAGCAGGGTCGGCCCGGTTGACTTAAAGCAAGATGAGGGAAAGAAAATCAGGCCATTTAATATGTACGTTGGCCGCCCTATTGATCCAACACACCTGACCACCAAAATTAGGTTTGAAGGCCCCAAGCGAAACATCACCGATGTGTATATGGGGGGGGGTATCTGGTTGATGGCAAATTCAAAGCTGTCGTTGAGCAGCTTGAGCCTGATACCCATCAATTTTTCCCTGTTGAGCTTTTTTGGTCCGACGACACTTCTGCTGGCCAAAGATACTGGTTTTTCCCATGCAACCGGCTTGACACTGTCGATCGCGAAAAAACAACGAAAGAATTTAGGGGGTTGTGGGATCCAGGTGATGACTATGAAAAGGACGGTAAATTTGTTTTCAACAGGCGCCAAATCGACGGCTGTCATATCTGGATAGATAAATTTATGACTTCGACCATGGGTATTCTGATTAGCAATGAAATGCATGATGCATTGATGGCTGCAAAAATCACGGGCATGGGTTTCAACAGTTTTGAAGAAACTGAATAGTTTAATTTATTTTTTGGGAGTGGCGGTATGCCAACGGAAACATTCGATGCGCTAACTGTTCCGACGCAGTTTTCGGATCTGGTTGGGCCAATCGCAAGCCCAACAACGGGTGAGTTTCAGAAGCCACATGAGGTTCAGCCTTTAATTGGGAGGGCAGCGTAATGCCAATTATCAATGAATTTGACGAAGAAAATCCAAAAAATAGCCGGACAGTTGATACTGAGACAGGTATTTATCTGGAATTACGGTGACACTTTACTAAATACACTTAATTATTCTCCCCCGCTCTGTTCTTGGGCCCGCGCTTTTGGGGGATTAATATTCTGCCGGTTAGTTTTTCCAGTTGCTTTAACCAATCGCTGTTTCCCAAAGGTCGTCCAATGGTTTCTGACTGGCGCAGGATTTGGAATGCCTTGTCATCGCCAGCATCCGATTGTGT
>JAAENI010000322.1 GCA_024224595.1 Hyphomicrobiales bacterium | reverse complement strand
GTGTAGTCCGCCGTCATGTGGCGGTGATGTTTGATCCCCTATCTGCATAGCATTGTTATCACTTGCATATTCACGGCATCTTCTGAGTACGATACATAATTCGAATAAAAACTGCAATAGTTGCCGGAATACTTGACATCGTATCGTGTTTTCTCTTTGTATTTCAACATGTTATTTAGTTTCTGAGGGTGAATTGACGACAAAAAGCTGTTTTACCATGTCCAGATAGCCTGGTGAATGGAAGGGTATGTTGAATTTATTCTTCTTTTCCTCCGGCATTTTTTTGTCCTGTATGTAGTCTTTCAAATGCTTGATATCCTTGCTGGTAAGTGTGGAAAATTTCAATTGATGATTGTCCATTGTCCAACTTATCGCCAGCCCTTCCTCATCCAGCATCTCACGAATGGATTTAGACACGGCGTTTTTCAGCTTGCGGTCATAACGCATCAATTTGCGCGTGTCGTTAATGGCCCTGGTCAAATCAACATCCTCATTTGCCAGAATATTGAAGTGGGCTATGTCGTCACGGATATGGCGTTGATCGCGGCTATGATATGGCATCAGTTTTGCAAGGAACCCCGGCTCAAATTCAGCATCAGTACGTGGCAATTTGCCATCTTTCCTGAAATCCTTTTCAGCCCTGGATTGAGCCTTGTTACTTGATGCATCGAGCGGAAATACCATATCCGGTGTCATGGTGTGCAGCTTCATCAGAGCAAGGGTAATGAAGTAGCCGTCGCGCTCCCACAACCCGGCAAAATCCACCAGCCGCGCTACCACCCGCATCATCAAGCGGTGCAGGCGCACATGGTGGTTCAGGTACACCTTGTTGGCGAGTTGTTTGTGCTGATCGATGGTTGCAAGGCATTGCGCATATTCATCGTACAGACTGTCTTCCCCGGAACCCCGCACAAGCTTTGAGTGCAACTCCCTGCCGCGATGCTGAGCGATCTCAATTACAGATTTGGGGTTGGGCGCTCCAGTTGGCACGAGTACCATTGTTCGCAGTTCTGATATTTCTGCGGGATTTATCTTGTATTTCCCGATGGCCGCATTCAAGACTTTGAAATGACCAAATCGCATGATCTCGCGCAGGCCGCGCCGGGC
>JAAENI010000321.1 GCA_024224595.1 Hyphomicrobiales bacterium | reverse complement strand
GATAACGCGAATGTGGTTGATCGGCCACTCTAAAGGAGCAAACAGCGGTGAAGCTGCGGTTGCCCAATTTACCAGTCGCATTAAACCGTTTTCTGTAGTGTCGCTTTTGGCAACGGTTATTCTGCTTTTTGGTTTCCAGGGGCATGTTATTCTTGAGCGGCCATTGCTCATTGTTCTGATTGCAATTCCATTGCTGGTGCAATCCTATGGAATTTTTGCTTTGGCCTATGGTGCAGCTTATCTGTGGCGTGTGCCATTCAGTGTTGCCGCACCATGTGCCCTTATCGGCACCTCAAATTTCTTTGAACTGGCGGTTGCCGTTGCTATCTCCCTGTTTGGTCTAAACTCAGGAGCAGCACTTGCAACAGTGGTCGGAGTGCTGGTGGAAGTGCCTGTGATGTTGTCACTGGTTGCTTTCGCGAACAGAACGCGTGGCCTGTTCGCGACAAAGCAATAGAATAGAATCATTGTTCAGTCAGGCTTTCCGACACTCCTGACGCTCTCCGTCAAATCGTTCCTCGCATCTCAATTTCGACCCTTATTGTATAGATGGTCGACAGAAAGCTGAGAAAGGAGGCGCCCAATATGCAATATATCAGGGGATAGGCACCCGAGGTTTCGGTTAACAGGAAACCGGATAAAGCGGAAAGAGAAGCGCCGCCAAAAGTCATCAGCGATCCACCAAGACCAGACGCTGAACCTGCAAGTTCCGGTTTAACATCCAGCATACCTGCATTGGCAGAGGGAAGGACCAAACCGTTACCCAATCCGATGAAAATCGTGAACCCAAAAAAACCCATTGGATGGGCAACGCCCAAACCTGCGGTCACCAGCGTCATAGACATACCCAGCAACGTTATCAATGCGCCAGCAACGATCATCCGGTATAATCCTATGCGGTCGGCAAAACGGCCCGAAATTCCTGCTCCTAACATGTAACCAAGTGGAGTAAGCGCCAGATAGAGTCCAACCTGGGAAGCAGACAGGTCAAAAAATTTATCACCCACAAATGGTGCGCCACCCAAAAAGGCAAAGAAAGTGCCAACAGCAAAAACCTGTATCAGGGCGTATCCCCAAAACCGCCTGGATGTGAAGAGATCCGGATAAGTCCCTATTTGAGCCGTAAAACTGCTGGAACGGTGCAAATTGGTCTCGCCCTGATCGAAAAATATAATTGTCAATGTGATGCAACCGATCAGTGACATGGCGTAGAAATTGGATTGCCAGCCGAAATTATCTGCCAATAGTCCTCCCAGAGGAGGTGCCATCATAGGGGCAAGAGCCATGCCCATTGCCACGTAACCCAGCATGCTGGCAGCCCTTTCCCGAGACACCATATCGCGAACAGCAGCGCGGGAGATGACAAAGCCTGATACAACAGCAGCCTGTAACAATCGGAATGCCATAAATATTTCGAATTGGGTGGAGAGTGCTGCACCAAGTGAAGCAATTATGAAAATAACCACTGTTGCGAGCATCACTGGCCGTCGCCCAACGCGGTCGGAAACCGGACCGATGAACAACTGAGCAAATCCGGTCAGTGCCAGATACCCGGTCAATGTGAACTGCATTATAGAATATGGCTGATCGTAATAATTTGCCATCTCTGGCAATGAAGCCAAAAAGATGTTCATAGATATGGCACCTGTCCCAGCCATCAGAACCAAGGTTGTAATGTGGGGTGGCGATTTGCGATCCAGGTAAACCGACGTTGGTAATATACCCATATTATTACGCAAGGATCAGTCTAGGGGGTGTTTGCATTTCTGATCTTTCCAAGCATTCCAGCGGTTAGTAGCGAACTTCAAGTTCCAGTTTCCATATGAACGATAGCCTGGAATCCATATGGCCGAACAGCAACAATCAAAGCGTCTGCAATGGCCAGTATTTCATTTTCAATTGAGGTTAGAGGATACCGATTAAAATCTGATTGCTCAGGGCGAATACTATCATGTCAAGCGGACTTTACCTTAACACTGCGCTTTGGCCGTGTCGCCTGCGCCTTCGCGGCAGATTCAATCGCAGCACCGATACACAATTCCCGCAATTTAACCGCATGAGGTCCCGGCTTGCCGTCTGCGATCTCCACTCCATTGATTTTAACCACCGGCATCACAAAGGCTGAAGCGGAGCTGCAAAATGCTTCCTTCGCTGCTTCTGCTTCTGCAATGGAGAACGGGCGTTCTTCCAATATCAGGTTGGTTTGTTCCAACAATTTCAGAACAGACACCCGGGTAATGCCGTGCAGAATGGCATTGGATAATTGCCGGGTTACCAGCTTGCCATCCTGGGTAATGATGTGGGCGTTATTCGAGCTGCCTTCGGTGATATTGTTATCTTCATCATGCATCCAGGCATCATCGGCTCCCTGTCTGGCGGCCTCAGCCTTTGCCAGGCAGGCGGGCAGCAGGCCAACGGTTTTGATGTCGCAGCGCTGCCACCTGATATCGGGAACGGTAATGACTGAAATACCGGTTTTTGCGACCGGATTTTCAGCCACCGATTTTTGCTGAGTAAACATTACCACTGAAGGATCAGTATTTTTGGGGAAATTGAAATCGCGATCCTGTATACCGCGTGAGACCTGTATATAGACCAGTCCTTCTTCTAGTTTGTTATTTCGAACAAGAGTCTTGAGTAACGGCAGATATTCATCGGGGGTATAAAATGTGGGAAAATTCAATTCATCGAGTGATCGGGCCAAACGAGCCAGATGTGCGTCAGCATCGGCGATACCGCCCCCTAACACGGGAAAAACTTCATAAGCGGCGTCGGCGAACAGAAAGCCGCGATCAAAAACTGAAATTTTGGCATTTTCTTCCGGTAGGAATTCGCCGTTTACATAGACTGTTCGGGACATGTTGATTTCACTTGCTGGTTTTATTTTTTCGAGACGTTATATCGTTGATTGTTATTTTGCAATCATCCACCAGGACAACGGAAAATATGTTGGGGACTTTGGAGTGACTTTTATTTCGTTTTAGATTTTGACCTTATTGTAGTCGTGCAAAAACAGAATAGGTGATTGAGTAAATGATGAAAATCGTGCTAGCAGTCTGTCGGACTTGCACAATCACTGTTAACAAAACTGGATATTGGTCCGATTTTTCGTTCATTTTCGTTAAATATTCCCGATATTCGCCTCAAATGATCGAAATATCGACCTCAATTCCAGTTCTGTTCTCAAT
>JAAENI010000320.1 GCA_024224595.1 Hyphomicrobiales bacterium | reverse complement strand
ACAGCTGTCTTACTCGTTATCCCTGGTTCATGAATGAAATTGTTCACCACGCTTGCAATAGCAGATTGGACATAGGATGTTGTTGCCATTGCCTGGGCAAAAGTGGGGACCAATGTATCATTCTTTATTGCATTTTGCAGATCCCGGTAGGCACGTTTTGAACAGCTGTCAAACTGCGCTATATCGGCGTTATTCGTGATCGGCAGCGCACCTTTTTTCTGATTGAAAGCGAGCTGCAGAGCTGGATCCATGATCGTGCGGGCAAAGGCATTCTGGGCGGTAAGATCTTCTTGACTGGCATTTCTTAATTTAAAAAATGCAAAACTGTCAATGTTGTAGCTAAAACTGTTCGCAGTACCGGGAAAGGGAAGGCAGAGAAAGTCTTTGCCTGGTTGTTTTCCGGCATGGGTGAGATCGCCTTTGGCCCAGTCTCCCATGATCTGCATTGCTGCTGAACCATTCATCATCATCGTGGTAGCCTGCTCCCAGGTGCGTCCACTGGCATCGTCATCAATATATTCGGAAATCTTGCGCAACTGTTCAAATGCCTGATGCATTTTTGCTGAGGTCAAAATTTTCGGATCTAACTTAACGAATGCCTGACGGTAATCATCAGGGCCGAGCACCGCCAGTGCGATGGATTCAAACAGTATTGAATCGACCCACGGCTCTGAGGCATGCGCAAAGGGTAAAATACCGACCTGATCAAACTGCGCTAATACCTGGACAAATTCAGTCAGTGTTGTTGGAATGGCAATATCTGCCTT
>JAAENI010000319.1 GCA_024224595.1 Hyphomicrobiales bacterium | reverse complement strand
TTGGCGTGCAGATTGAACAGGTGGCCGACGTTGATCGTTATCATCAAGATGTCGAGTTTTACCAAATCAGTCGACAGGATGAAGTGATTGCTGGTTTTTATCTGGATTTATTTGCCCGCGATAAAAAACGCGGTGGCGCTTGGATGGCTGATTGCCGAAGTCGCTATGTGCGCGAAGATGGACAAGAAGAATTGCCCATTGCTTTTTTAACCTGCAATTTCCGCCCTGCCAGCGATGGAAAGCCTGCTCTTTTAGGCCATCAAGAAGTGACTACCTTGTTTCATGAATTTGGCCATGGTTTGCATCATATGTTAACTACGCAAACGGTTGCGGGTATTTCTGGTATTGCAGGAGTGGAATGGGATGCGGTGGAGTTACCGAGTCAGTTTTTAGAAAATTGGTGCTGGCAAGCTGAATCTATCCTTTTGATAGCCGCGCATTATGAAACCGGCGAAGCCTTGCCCAGTGCTATGCTAGAGGCGATGTTGGCGGCTGAGAATTTCAATGAAGGTTTGATGATGTTGCGTCAAGTTGAGTTTGCTTTATTTGATATGTTATTGCATTGCGAGCCGAGCATTAAGGATGCCGATCATATTCAGTCTATTTTAGAGGCGGTCAGGGCCGATGTGGCTGCAATTCAACCACCGAGTTACGTGCGTTTCCAACATGCTTTTAGCCATATATTTGCGGGTGGTTATGCCGCGGGTTATTTCAGCTATAAGTGGGCTGAAGTGTTATCGGCTGATGCGTTTTCGGCATTTGAAGAACATGGCTTATTTGATCCTGAAACGGGTCAGAGTTTTTTAAACAACATTCTTCAGGTTGGCAGTTCACGACCTGCGGCAGAGTCATTTAAGGCATTCAGGGGAAGAGAGCCCTCAACGGATGCGCTGCTTCGCCATGCCGGTTTAATGGCGTAATAGGAGATAGATGCTATGAAAAGACGTTTTATTGCCGGTGTGGTATGCCCTAAATGTGAGCAAATGGATAAAATCCAGATGTACGATGACGATAATCATCAGCGTTGGCGTGAATGTGTTTCCTGCGGTTTTAAAGAATTATTGATTGATCAGCCGTCAGATACTGCTGAGGAACTGAAGACTCGAGTTAATAAGCCCGTTGCTGGAGAAAAACCGTTAGCGCATGAAGAAGAGGTTCAAATTATCAACTTAATGGATCATAAAACTTTACA
>JAAENI010000318.1 GCA_024224595.1 Hyphomicrobiales bacterium | reverse complement strand
CCAAGCGTATGGCCTGCGATTGCCTCAAAAAACAATCGAGATATCTCAGGGTGAATCTCATCAGATTGCCTGTTTGATGGCACTCGCTAAGGCTTAAATATGGGGTGGTTTTCAAGCATCGGACCCAGTCTCTCCAGATCGTATTTCATAACATCGTCATTGACCCAGAATACCGCATGGGGGTTACCGATGTTAACCAGTGCCGGTGTATGTAATACCGGATCATCTATTGGTCCAATCTGCAGTTCAACGTTTCGTGTATCGCTGAACTCCTCTGATACCGGAATTTGCTCCCAATCAAAGCGCGGCTGCCCCATATTGACGGTGATGCTATCTTCGCTTTGATAATGAGCATCAATATTTCCGCCGATTAATTCAAAGGCAAATTCGTCCTTGTTCAGTTGCGGTCGCAACCATGAGACAACACAACGCGTTCCATTGCCACATGCACCGGCTGTTGTTCCATCTGAATTCAAAACCTCAATATAGGCGTCGGTTCCAGCCTGCTGCGGTCGGTG
>JAAENI010000317.1 GCA_024224595.1 Hyphomicrobiales bacterium | reverse complement strand
GGAAATTCAAAACCAAATGAGTTACAATCTGTCACCATCGGATCTCCTTGTTTGAGACACTTTAAGCAATTGAATCATAACATATTATGGGGATTTGGTGGTACCTTTTCGTGAATTTTTCGGGCTAGAGGCCACCACACTTATAGGAGATCAGTAGATGTCTCCGGGGAGGTGTCGCGAGCCAGGCCCTATAAGAAACCTTAACATTTAACCGGTTTATAGACCACCACCACAGCAATCTAGCGGCTATCCACTAGCAGATTGTCGGACTTGACGTCTGTTTGGGAATATTTTGCTGGAAATCACGTTTTTCTGGATTTATCGTCGGAAAATGGCGGCAGAACGTCGACGAGGGAGTGGGATATCGCAATATGAAGACTGATCGCTGGCTGTTATGAAGTTTTGCGGCATGGTTTCAGCCATTTTGCCATTTCAGTTTGTGTAGGCGCTTCAAATTCCAGGCACTGCACACGATTGACCACTCGGCGCCGGCCAGTTCCAGGCCGCGTAGCGAGAAGGAACGGAAGCCAAGCACATGTTGATGATCCCGATCACCGTCTCGACCGTGCATTTGCGCAGGGCGTAAAGCGCCTTGCCAGCCTTGGTCTGCATTCTGCGCCCCATGGCGGCAAGTGAAGAAGCGTTCTCCTCAAGCGGCTCCGGCTCCGGGGCAAAGCGCTCGAGAAGCGGTTGATTATGTTTTTGCCGACCCTGCGAGAACCACGGTGTCACACCTGCATCTTCGCACAGCATCACATTGTCTTTGCTGCAATATCCGGTGTCTGCAAGGACCGCATCGAGGTGACCGAGTTCATCGGGCAGCGCCACCAGTGCACCAAGTGCCGGTGCCACTTCAAGCTTGTCGTTGGCCGCCTGGGTGAGATGGTTTTCGACCACCAGATAGCTCTCGATATCAACTCCAAGCTGGGCATTATAAGCCTGCTCGAAAGCACCCTTCGACGGCATGATGCGCGATTCCTCGTCGGTGAGATTGACCTGATCGGTTGCCTTTGGCATGGCTTCTTGCGGTGGCGCCTTGGGCGGCTTGCCGCCCGGCTTCTTGCCGCTTTCCTCTTCGCGCCGACGGCGTTCGGCCAGTTTCTCCTTATACGCGGCCTGCTCCCGGCGATGGCATTCCTCAGCCCGGCGCTGGATCTCTTCCTTTGCATCGCCAATCACCGCAAGGCGATCTTCGCGCCGCTTTAATTCCGCTGGAATATCAAGATCATCAGCAACCGGGGTGTTGTTAGCCGCTTCGCTCGCCCGCATCAGTTCATCAACTTCTGCTCTCAATTGCTCTTCCAGCTTGTTGGCATATTCCCACGACAGTGCCCGGTTGCGCGAGGCGTTCGCCTTCACTTTTGTGCCATCAAGCGAACCTTCCCCAACTTCAAAGCTCCCATGGCGCTGGCAATCAGCAGAACCTGCGTGAAATATCCCTTCAGTTGCCCCGCAAAGCGGCGGCGGAATTCGGCAATGCTGTCATGATCAGGGTGATGGTTGGCGCAGATATAACGAAATGCAAGGCTGTCATGGCTCGCATGCTCAAGCTTGCGGCTGGAGAAAACCCCAGTAGCATAGCCCTAAAACAACAGCGAAACCATCATCGAAGGCGGCCAGGGCTTCGACCCTCGACCCGTGTAGTGGCCAACCACTTCTCGCAAATCAAGCTGCGATACAATCTCAACCACAAACCGTGCAAGATGGTCTTCCCCAATATAATCCTGTACACTGGCTGGCAATAGCGACACTGTATCCCTATCAACAAAAATAAATTCAACTGCCATATCAATCCAACACACGCGATTCATCGTCGAACAAGTATACCACATCCTTTTTGTAAATGGGGATAGTCCGACAGTCTGCTAGCCAAAATACTCTGAACCACATCCTGCAATTCCTCTCTTCGGCAAACATGCAATTATGTCTCATGAATGCTGGCGGGGAACAGTCAGCATGGAAAACGTTAGGCATCACCCGTAACAACACCAACAAACGGCAGTTCACGAAAAGCGTGGCCGACGTCCATGCCGTAACCTACTACAAATTTATCTGGACATTCAAATCCAATATAGTCAGCCGTTATGTCGGATTTGCGCCGCATGGATTTATCTAAAAGTGTGACGACTGATACTTTGTTTGCGCCACGTGACAGCATCAGGTCTCGCGTGAATTTCATGGTGTTGCCGGATTCTAAAATATCATCAATCAGTATTATGTCTCGGCCTTTGACATCACTGTCGACATCACGTTGAAGTTTAACTTCCCCCGCAGAAGTGCCGGCTCCATAGCTGGTAATTGAAATAAATTCCACTTCTGGTGTCAGGCCGGCTTTGTGAAAGGCGCGTATAAGGTCGGCGGCAAATACGAATGAACCCTTCAGCACTGAAATCACAAGAATATCTTTTAAATCGCTTAAGGCTATTTCTTCAGAAAGCTCGTGATTGCGCTTAGCAATCTGTTTTGCAGTAAACAATACTTCAATTTTTTTATTACGAACGATAGGCAACAAATTTATCCTGATTTCAAATTGTTGTCAGCAAACTCCATTTCGATATTTTTGCTGCTTCCAACTGGTTTATGTATAGAAGTACGTATTGTCAGGTTGGAACCCGGCGAAAGTTTTTGCAAGGCCGGTCTGTATGTCCAACCGAAATATCCACTGGAACCTTTGCTGCCCGATCTCATTTGTACAGGCGGAACAGTGACTGAATGGATTGTATTGTTGGTTATTCTCGCTGTAATGGTCCAAAACGAGGCCTGATTGTTCCACTTATCCTCAATCTTGATATTATCCAGTGTTAGGGGAGTGGTTTGAATTTTTTCCTGGCGAACGGAAGTATTGGATTGTAGTACCTGATAACTGTAGCCGGTTGCCAAAATTATTAATGCGCAGGAAATTATAACCGGTATCGCTGAATAGACTGAACGATGTTTGATCTTATGATCTGATTTTGATTGTCCCATGTCATCGATATTCGGGGTATGGGCGAAAGTAACCTGCTCCAAAAATTGTTGCGAATAAGCTTTCGGTTCGCCGTTTGTATCTTGAATACTGTTGAGATTGCGCCATTTTGAGTCACAGATGTTGCAGGTCAATGATCCATTGGCATGTGACACAGGTTGCCCAGCGTGCCCATGCATGAATTCGCATGCGGGACAGGAGACTACAGGCACTTCATTTTGCTTGATCATTGAGTGTAATCAATTTTATGGAACAAACGTTAATATTGATCCAGAATGAACAGGTTCCAGGCATATGTAAAAAGTTCAATATTCAGACATGCGAAATTATCGAGAATCATATAATAAAAGAATCATTCAACTGAGATAACATCCGTTGGGTATCGTATATCTGTAAATACATTATTAACCATGGGTAATTCGTCGGAAAATGATTGATTTTGAAAATGTTGGCCTGCGATATGGCTTAGGTCGTGAAGTGCTGAGCGATATGACTTTTCGAATTGATCCAGGATCTTTTCAGTTTTTAACAGGATCATCAGGAGCCGGTAAGACAAGTTTGCTACGGTTGATGTTGATGTCAATTAATCCAAGTCGCGGACGAATAAAACTGTTCAGCAAGGAAACTTCGCAAATACCCAGACGCGATATACCATTTATTCGTAGAAAACTTGGAGTGGTATTTCAAGATTTCCGATTATTAGATCATTTGACTACCTATGAAAATGTGGCACTGCCACTACGGGTCAGGGGTAAAACTGAATTAAATTATCGAAGTGATGTTACAGATCTACTTAAGTGGGTTGGTCTGGGAGAACGTATACACGCCCATCCGCCAGTGTTGTCGGGTGGAGAAAAACAAAGAGCTGCAATAGCCAGAGCCTTGATTGGTCAACCGGAAATTTTGTTGGCAGATGAACCGACTGGTAATGTTGACCCTTCGTTGGCACAACGCCTGTTGCGCTTGTTTATTGAATTAAACCGCTCGGGAACTTCGGTGGTTATTGCTACCCATGACATGGCATTGATGGATCAGTTTGACGCAAGACGCTTGGTAGTCAATGAGGGGCGGTTGCAAATCTATGAATAAAAAAGGATCAACTGAGCCAAATAAAGTTTCCAACAAAAGTGGAGCTGAAAAAGTTCTTAGAGTTGCAAGACGCAACAAAAATTCCGCCAGTGATTATTTTGCAAATGAAGCAATAATTCCGCGCCATAGTGTTGCTGGTAATGCGCTTGTTGTGGTGATTGCCATCATGACTTTCCTGGCTTCTTTAACGATTGGAGCGACGAGTGCAATCAACAGGACGGCAAGTGGTTGGCAAAGCGATGTTTCAAGGGAAGTAACCATTCAGATCCGCCCATCAGATGATTTGGAAATGGCAAAAGCTGAACGGGATGCCAGTCGAATTGCACTTTCATATCAAGGTGTAACGAAGGTAACCGCACTAAATGATGATGCCGTATCCAGATTATTGGAGCCTTGGTTGGGGAAAAACCTGAAACTGAAGGAATTACCTGTGCCAGGGCTACTAACGGTTTCGCTGGATGGTGAACAAACACCGAATTTTGCCTCAATGCGACTAGAGTTGGAACAATCTGTTCCTGGGGCTACGCTGGATGATCATCGAGCCTGGGTTGATCGCCTGAATTCTATGGCGTGGACAATGGTGGCTCTGGGCATTGCAATATTCCTGCTGGTATTGGGTGCGACAATTTTGATTGTTGTTTTTACGACAAGAGGAGCAATGGTAGGCAATCAGGAAATAATCGAGGTCTTATATTTTGTTGGTGCAGACAGCGCTTTTATCGCCAAGCAATTTCAAAAACATTTTATGAT
Source organism: Hyphomicrobiales bacterium (assembly GCA_024224595.1). GTDB lineage: Bacteria > Pseudomonadota > Alphaproteobacteria > Rhizobiales > Rhizobiaceae > JAAEMP01. The sequence continues at coordinate 8,785 of JAAENI010000317.1, read as the reverse complement.
TTTGGGACTGGGTGGTGCTTCGTCGGGCGGGGCTGCAGCAATGATTTTATTTGCGGCTATTGGTTTTTGGTCGAGCTATAGTACTGCCACTCCTCAGGCAGATCAGATCAATTTTCTGTTCGGCACATTTAATGTGGGCTTTAAGGGATACTTTGGTATGGTTATTGTTGTATTATTGGTTGCTGCATTAACTGCGCTCACTTCGCGATTGACAGTTGTCAGGCATGTATGGACTCTAGAAAATGGAAAACAGTGTTAATACTCGAAAATGTAATTCGAATAGATGAGGTAAACTAACCGATTGTAAATTTGCCATATAGATTGTTTGGTAACTCAAAACCAGATGCAGGACTAATTCGGGGAAATTGAAGATATGCTGTTTATACGTTCATTTTTGTTTAATCTGGTATTCTATATCTCGATCACTTTACAAATGCTATTCTGGATACCGGTCTACTTTTTTATGAAGCGGGAAGATTGCTGGAATGTTGTGCGCATTTGGGGGATAACATCACTGTGGTTTCAAAATAAAATTGTCGGCACAGTTTTCTGTTTTGATGGATTGGAAAATATACCGGAAAATGGTGGATTCATTGTTGGTGGAAAGCATCAATCAACATGGGAAACTTTTGCTCTATTGTTGTTCCTGAAAAATCCAAGTTATATTCTAAAACGCGAATTAATGTTTGTTCCAGTTTTTGGCTGGTTTGCAGCAAAAGCAAAAGTAGTTGCTGTAAATCGCGGGAAACGTAGCATCGCACTCGCCAAGATGACCCAGGGCGCATCGGATCAACTGGCAAATGGGCGCCAAATTGTTATTTATCCTGAGGGGACGAGAGTGGTTCCCTATGCTCCACCAAATTACAAATATGGCATTGCTCATATGTATCAACAGACTGGTTGCAGGGTATTGCCAGTTGCTCTTAATTCTGGCTTGTACTGGCCACGTCAATCGTTTCTTCGATATCCGGGAATGATTACTATGCAATTTTTACCGATTATTGAGCCGGGACTTAAAATTGGTGAGTTTCGTGAACGGCTTGAAACAGACATTGAGGAAGCGACAAACAGATTGATGTTGGAAGCAGAAAAGATGACTCCAAGCCCACCATTAGCGAAAAAATTCAGGAAAAAATTTGGAACGATTATTGATCGTGACCTATAATATCTGCAATTGATTCCAAATTGTGATCGCGAATGGAGATTGATTTCAGATGTTCAACAGTCTTCACCAAGTATTCATCATTTGGACCTGAATTTCCTATAGCTGAGGATACAATCGCAATTTGCTTTTCCATATCCAGAACACCTGAATATTGGGGACTTGAGCGATCAACAACAAAAGTCAGTGCCTGTGCATTGGTCCCGGAATCGAATTTTATCTGACGCCAGCTTTCTTTATATACATTGGTGACAAGCTCCCGTTCGCGCAGGTATTCAATGACAGGTTCACGATTTTTAGAATGAACTCTAAATGCCATTCCACTACATGAGCCGCCTTTGTCGAGGCCTAAAACCAGGCCTGGGAATTGGCGTGTACCTCGGTGAACCCATGAATAAATACACAATGAACGATGCAATCCGAACAATCTGGCAGGATGTGATTCAACCACTTCAAATCCAGGGTTCCATATCAGCGAACCATAGCCAAATACCCAAAAATCACCCATACTAATTTTTCATACTTTCTCGTTGCCAAACTAATTTCGTCTGAAAGATCAGCCTTATCATGAATGAGTCACCATATGAAAATAATTTGATGAGACGCAGATTTGTTTATGTAATCCTGACACTCGTAGTGTTGATCGCAGGCAGCGTATTTGGCTGGAATTATTTAGCTGGAAAACTTGAATCTGATTTGAACATGCAGATTAAAAGGTTGGCGGCACAGGGGAAAACTATAGAATGTGACAATCAGCGCATCGAGGGATTTCCATTTCGAGTTGGTCTGTATTGTGATGAGATTCTATTTGAAGAACCATCAAAGGGAATAAAGTTCAAAGCAGGAAAAGTGCGTTCGGCAGCGCAGTTTTATCAACCTGATTTTATAGTCGGAGAAGTTGATAGTCCGGCGCGGTTGAGTTTACCGAATATAGGTGGGATCAATCTTCATTGGAAACTGGCTCAAACCAGTTCAAGGATATCGTTGGACGGCATTAAAAGAATATCACTTAATTTGGAAAATCTTGTTGCCAGGAAGACAAAAAGTAACTCTCAAAGAATACCGGATGTTTATCTGTCATCATTGGGAATACATATTCGTGCTGCAGGTGATGACATAGCGTCTGCAGATACTGAGGCAGCAATTGATCTGAAAAATATCCAAATCAAAAACCTGTCAGAACAGCTATATCCAACCCATCATTTTAGCGCTGACGGGGTAATATCCGGAATGAATCAAGCCTTGAAAAAGGGTAAGAGTATTGAAAAATGGATCAGGGAAAAAGGGTTAAAAATACAACTCCACAAACTGGAATTTGCGCTAACGGACGGAGGTACCTTTTCAGCTTCAGGCCCGGTTCGTGTAAATCAAAGTGGTTTGGTATCCGGAAAACTGGATGTTAAGGTAGTTGGTATTGACAATTTTGTCAGAATTCTTGCTAATCATATTCCGAACCTGGATAAAAATGCCAAATAGGTACAAGCAGCTTCAGTGCTGTTTTCGCAAGGTGCAAAAGATAAAGCGATTCGACTTCAACTTGATATCAGGAATGGCAATATCAGCGCCGGTTTCATTCAGCTCGGTGTAATCCCACCTTTGTTTTAGACCGTTTCCTCTTTATAGGGGATCACTGCCGAATATACAGCGGAATAAGAAAAGTAAATCAATCATCGCGACCAAAGTTGGATACATCGATTTCCTGTCCAGCATCGATAATTTGGCGACGAATATTTCGTGTTCGTGTGAACATATCAAATAATGTATCACCATCGGCCCAACGGACAGCTCTTTGCATTGCGCTCAAGTCTTCGGAAAATCGAGCAAGCATTTCAAGAATTGCTTCTTTATTGTGGAGGCAGACATCGCGCCACATGGTTGGATCAGAGGCGGCAAGACGGGTAGAATCACGAAAACCACCAGCGGAATATTTAATAACTTCAGAATTTGTGATGGTTTCCAAATCATCCGCCGTTCCAACAATATTATAAGCAATGAGTTGAGGTAAGTGAGAGGTAATTGCCAGAATTTTGTCATGGTGTTCTGCGTCCATGATTTCAATGTTACTGCCGCAGGCCTGCCAGAAATCCTTCAATGTTGCCACAGCACTATCGCTGGCATTTTGAACAGGCGTCAGAATACACCAGCGATTATCGAACAATGTTGAGAAACCATGGCTGGGGCCTGATTTTTCTGTGCCGGCGACAGGGTGAGCCGGGATAAAATCTACGCCATCTGGAATATGCGGTAGCATCTGTTCAATAATTGAAACCTTTACAGATCCGACATCACTGATGATGGAACCTGGTTTCAGGTGGCCTGAAATGGCTTTTGCGATTTTCCCAACGACACCCACCGGTGTACACAAAATTACCAAATCCGCATCGTTTACAATTTTGACCGGGTCGGTGTCATAGTCATCACCAAGATCAAGGGCTTGTGCTTCATCAAGGGTCTGTTGTGATCTTGAAGAAATAGCAATTATATTTGCGATTGAACGTTCGCGCACGACGCGGGCAATCGAAGAACCGATCAAGCCAACACCGATCAGGGCGATTTTATTGAACACAGCCATTATAACTGATCATCTTTCATGAATTTGGTTAGTATTTTGACGACGGCAATATTTTCACTTTCCTTACCAATGGTCATCCGCAGAGCATTTGGGAATCCATAACCAGCAACGGCGCGCAAAATATAACCTTGATTTGAAAGAGCGGCATCTGCTTTGGCAGCGGTTCGATTGTCGTTCGGGAAATGAATCAGTATAAAATTTCCTACTGAGGGTGTTATCATTAAACCAATTTTTGTTAATTCATCACTTACCCAGGGCAACCACTTGTTGTTGTGGGCAATTGAAGCCTCAACATGAGATCTGTCGAGGATCGCGGCTTCGCCGGCTATTATTGCTGCAGCATTAACGTTAAATGGACCACGGATGCGGTTAAGTACATCAATAATATGGCCTGAAGCGTAAGCCCAACCTATTCTTAGGGCAGCAAGACCATGGATTTTGGAGAAAGTTCGTGTCATGATCACATTTGAATTCTCTGAGACCAACTCAATGCCTGATTCATAATTATTACGCTGAACATATTCAGCATAAGCTGCATCTATGACCAATAATACATCAGAGGGTAAAGAGGCATGTAAACGGCGAACTTCTTCTATTGGCAGATAACTGCCGGTGGGGTTGTTGGGATTTGCAAGAAATACAATTTTTGTACGTTGATTGATACAAGCCAAAATGGCATCGACATTTGCGATGCAATCGGTCTCTTTGGCAACCACTGGTAACGCACCGGATGCCTTGATGACAATTGGGTACATCAAGAAACCAAATTCGGAATAAATAGCCTCGTCACCTGATGTCAGATATGCATTGGCAATCAGTGATAGAAGCTCGTCAGAACCACTTCCACAAACGATATTCTCTGGATTAAGCCCGTGAACCCGAGCAATGGCCCGGCGTAGTGCACCAGCCGTCGGATCGGGGTATTCCTGGAGGTCTCTTGCTTTTCGATTCAGAGAGTCGATTGCTTTTTGACTTGGTCCAAGAGGTGATTCGTTTGAAGACAATTTAACCGGCTTGACTCCATCGGATGCAGCGGATTTTCCCGGCACATATGCGTCAATATCTAAAACACCAGTTACGGGCTCAGGATGCTTGTTCATGATCACTATTTCTTTGATTTGAAGTAAGTGGGTATTTGATGTGTATGAAAACTAGTATTAAAACCGTTGGATAAAATCAAAGGGTAATGTCTTTATCGGAGTAAATTTCAAATCCGACAACATCAAAATTTAAGGAAAAACGGCGATTTACGTTTTTGTGTTTGTCTTGGAAGATCCCGAGGGTACCAGTATTGGTGTAAAAATTCTGCGGGATTGATGGGATACTACCGATACACCCTGGACCATATTTTTGGTTGCTTCCACCAAAATCACACCTGAGAAAACCGGCCAAAATTGTCGACCCAGAGTTTCAAGGTTTTTGCGAAACCGTGGTCTACTGTTAATTTTACCTGGCGGAAAATGAAGTGCATCAGACCAGGAAGATGGAGATAGCAATGATGCCTGTAAGAATTGAGTCAATTGCTGTCTTGAGAATGGTCTGCCTGTACCAAATGGTGTGTGCTCAAAGCGAGCCCAAAGACCCCGACGATTGGGAACGACGACAAATAATTTACCATTGGGTGCCAATATTCTCCATATTTCACTTAATGTTTCAGATGGATTCTCGCTGTGCTCCAACAAATGTACCATTACGATGCGATCGATGGACGCGTCCGCTAGCGGGAGTTCTTCTTCGAAAGCCAAAGCAGTTGCTGATGGTTTGCCGTTTGGCCAATGAATAGCACCTTGAGCGGCAGGCATAAAATTCAGGGTACATTCTGCATCAGAACTAAACTGGTCAAGCCACGGTATGGTGTATCCCAGACCCATTACCCGCTCATTGTGGGATTCCCCCCAAAGTACGCTTAATGCCGTGGAAATTGATTTTGCACTGGCAATACCCAGTGGAGAAGAATAATATTCTCGTAATTTGATAACATCTATAAGCATGGCAACAATGTAGCATTGTTTATACAAATAGCGATTCCATAGAAAGAAAAATCACATGTCCAAATTGCAATTTCATCAATTCTCATGTCGCGAAGATAATTATGGCGTGCTTGTTTATGATCGCGAAAGTGGTAAGTGTATCAGTATTGATGCACCAGATGAAGGTGCCGTATTGGCAGCGTTAGCCGAAACTGGCTGGCAACTCAGTCATATTTTTGTCACTCACTGGCATTTTGATCATGTTGAGGGCATTGCCGGGTTAAAAGACAAATTTAATTGCCATATTGTCGGTCCAAAACAAGAAGTTGGTAAGATTAGTGGACTTGATGAGACGCTGGGTGATGGTGATGAGTTCAAATTCGGCAATGATACAGTTCGAGTGATTGCTACACCCGGGCATACCTTGGGCATGATCAATTTCTATTTCGTGGAAAATGATACGGTATTCACAGGAGATACATTGTTTGCCCTCGGGTGCGGAAGATTATTTGAAGGCGATGGTGCAATGATGTGGGAAAGTATGCGGAAGCTTGCTGAATTGCCACGGGAAACGGTGGTATATTGTGGCCATGAATACACCTTGGCAAATGGCCAATTTGCGATGAGTATTGATCCTGATAATGAGAAACTTCAGGCTCGGATGAAATTAATTGCCGATTTGCGAAAAAAAGGAAAGCCGACGTTGCCGACAACGATTGGTGAAGAATTGGATACTAATCCCTTTATGCGACCGGATGATAGTACCATTCGTGAGAATCTGGGAATGGTTGGTGCCAGTGATGAGGCGGTATTTACTGAAATCAGAACGAGAAAAGACAACGCTTGATCAGATTTTCTAGTTAAGAAATGAATACAGGATCAAGGTTTGAGCGGGAAAATAACTATACCACACAATAAGCAAGGCAAGATTTTTAACTTTGACATTTTTCCAAACAAATAGTCCGTGGGCCAAAACTATATCTGAAAACACGAATAAGGCTACGCCACTCAGCAGCAAATTGTTTTGCCCACTTGTCCATGCAGCTATGTTCATGGCGCCAATGGTTACCGAATAGATAAGTACGGCAATTTTCATATGACCCAGGTGACTCCAGAGACTGATAAGCACAGATATGATTAGCAGGCAGGTTAAAAGCCAAACCCAAATTTTTGTATCCGGTGCAATTGCTTGAGATGGTGGATTGGTTAAAAATAGGCAGGTATAGGCCAGGTGGGCTAGAAGAAACGCACTGAGGCCAGCGAGAAATGAATTATCACCGGTTCTTGAGAGAAAAGCATCGCCAGCGGCTGAAAGGCAGAATGCAATAATCAACCAAAGTGGCAGGCCTGAATTCACAGCGGTAAAGGCCAGCAAAGTTACCGGGAGTGTTTTCAAGGCGCCACGTATCCAGGTTGTGTCTTGTGAAAGCCATAAAAGGCCGTATATAAATCCGCATGCAACGGCGATCAATAATAAAAATAGTGAGGAATTTTCCATTTCAACCAGGTGAGTATAAATTGCTGCAATATCGTCTCATATCAGCTTTGGCTTAACTGCGTGATACAGAAAATAATCAGATATGACAGCTGAACAGCACCCGAAGGAAAATTGTCTTGAAAAGCCATCGGCACGTAAACATACTAATACCGTGAATGTAGGCGGCGTCAGAGTTGGCGGTGGACATCCGATTGTTGTGCAGTCGATGACAAATACTGATACCGCTGATATCAATGCAACTGTTGAACAGATTGAATCATTATGTCGGGCTGGGTCTGAACTGGTTCGTGTCACCGTTGACCGCGATGCGGCAGCAAGAGCAATACCCGAAATCAAAGAAAAACTGATAACCCGCAATATCAACGTTCCTCTGATCGGCGATTTTCATTATATTGGCCATAAATTGCTAGCTGATCATCCTGCCTGTGCCGAGGCTCTCGACAAATATCGTATCAATCCCGGTAATGTTGGCTTCAAGGCAAAGAAAGACAAGCAATTCTCGGCAATTATTGAAACTGCGCTTAAATACGATAAACCAGTGCGCATTGGTGTTAACTGGGGTTCTTTGGATCAGGAATTACTAACCCATTTGATGGATAAGAATTCAAAAAGTATTTCACCGGTTGGAGCACCGCAGGTTCTGCGTGAAACTATTGTGCATTCTGCTTTGATGTCTGCTCAATATGCAGAAGATATTGGTTTGAGTTCCGACAGAATAATATTGTCTGCAAAGGTTTCAAAGGTTCAGGATCTGATTGCTGTTTATACGGACCTTGCCAGACAAAGTGATCATGCCCTGCACCTTGGATTGACAGAGGCAGGCATGGGTTCAAAGGGCATTGTAGCATCATCGGCTGCTATGGGAATATTGTTACAACAGGGAATTGGCGACACGATCCGGATATCCCTGACGCCGAAACCAGGTGGCGACAGGGCCCGAGAAGTTCAGGTTTCCCAGGAATTACTGCAAACAATGGGGTTTCGAGCATTTCTACCGATCGTTACCGCCTGTCCGGGATGTGGTCGCACAACTTCAACAGTGTTTCAGGGCCTGGCCCAGAATATTCAAAATCATTTGCGTGAAATGATGCCTGAATGGAAAGAAAAATATCCAGGCATTGAAGCGTTGAATGTTGCGGTTATGGGTTGCATCGTTAATGGGCCAGGTGAATCTAGACATGCAGACATTGGGATATCGTTGCCAGGTACCGGAGAAACTCCTGCGGCTCCAGTATTCATTGACGGAAAAAACGTTTTAACGTTGCGTGGAAAGAATATTGCTGATGAGTTTTTTAAGCTTGTAGAAAACTATATTGAGAAACGTTACGGTTGATCGTTCAAATCGAGGTCATTTTGATTGGCTGTTCCAAATGCTGAGTAAACCGTTCCACTGCTGGCAGAAATAATTTGCGGGTTTGATATGTATGCTTGGTGAGAGCCCACTACACCGTCATAGCGTAATCATGCTATCCAAATAAGTTTGTACAATTATCGAGGTTAGTTAATTTTTTGACCTGTTTTTTCCCAATCGGCCAAAAATGCGCTTAATCCGGCATCCGTCAACATGTGTTTTACCAGTTTGT
>JAAENI010000316.1 GCA_024224595.1 Hyphomicrobiales bacterium | reverse complement strand
GCCGTAGCCTCGCAGGAGAAAGCGTATCAAGTTCACTATTTTCATGCAGCTTTGTCCTTTGGTGGCGCGCGTGATCTTGGCAGTTGGCCGCGCTTGAATGTCTGGATGATAACCATCATGCCACCACAATGAGGACAGGGCTGACGCGGCGGATGCCATTAGCAAGAAAGCCTGTGTGCCGGATACGGTGGAAACCAGGCGGCAGGACATGGATCATGAAACGGCGGATAAACTCGGATATTTCAAGCCTCATCACCTTGTGTCGGTCGTGCCCGTTTTTACGGTAGTCTTTCCATTTGAAGGTCACCGTTTTGGCATCAGTGCTGATCAGACGGTTGTGGGAGATGGCGATCTGAGCTACTCCCCAATGTTTGTACAGAAAATTGTAGCTGAAGACATATTTGGAAGACTAGTAGCGTAAGAATGCTATGTGTTAGGCACCAAACAACATTTGATTTTATTGCGCTTTACGAGGTGACGCATTGAAAGTGATCGATCTATTTTGCGGACCGGGCGGAATGTCTACTAGCTTTGAGCAGGCTGGTTTCGAAATTATCGAAGCTTTTGACAAGGACAAATGGGCGGTAGAAACCTTTTCGGCAAACCATAAAGCAAACGCAAAACAAGCTGATTTAGGCGAATTTGATTTTTCGCAACTCAGTGATTGTGATGTAATTGTTTGAGTTCAGCTATGGTGGCAATATAGCACATAAACCCTTACATTATAAGGTTTTTTGATAAACTATGTGATAGTATGAGAAGGATAATTGGAGCGGGCGATGCGAACAAATTTAATATATAAATCAATAATTTAATTCGTACTTTTTGTAAAGTACAACATTTGTACAATAATTCTTGGTGTTTAGATGTTCTTCAATTGCAGCATGTACTGAATTCTGTGACCAAAACCTTTTTGAACAAACTGGAACTATCCAGCTGATTCATTACTCGCGTGTCGGAAGTTCAAGTCCCTCTCTCGCTGCCAAAAAATCAATAACTAAAAAGTCAAATTCCCTGCTGCTTCTAAGTTTAGTCTCTTATTAATCACATAATTTATTTTATTTGTAACGCATCGCGAGCAAATATTGTTACGGAGGCTGAGTGACTGCTTTGGAAAACCCATCATTCTACCAAAATAACATTGTCATGAATGGTAAAGTTGAGGGGAAGCGGAATCTCACCCATCTTGAGCTTCTACACCCGTATCTCCGTATAGCAGACATTGGTCTGTGCGGAGTCATAAAAGGTCGAACGACTGCATGGAGCCCTGAGCAGACCTGATGCCTGTGTCGCAAATAGCTTACCCAGCAGTTCAATACCACCACTTCCATGGGAAGACTGACACTCAATGTATTGCTATCCTTTGCCCAGTTTGAACGGGAAGTCACAGCAGAGCGTATTCGCGACAAGATTGCCGCCTCCAAGAAGAAAGGTATGTGGATGGGAGGTGGTATTCCACTGGGATATAAGACCGAAGACAAGAAGCTGCTGATCAACAAGCAGGAAGCCAAGGCCGTAAGATGGTTGTTTGAACGTTATCTGGAATTGGGTTCAGTCAAACGACTTTCTGATGACGCCAGGAAACAAGGACTAAAGCAAAGATGTACCAGGCAGAAGAATGGCAGGATCAGCAAGACTACGCCCTTTGGACGGGGTAATCTTTATCATCTGCTTTCCAATCCGGTCTATATTGGCAAGACCTGACATCAGGACAACATCTATGATGGTGAACATCAGTCAATCATCGACGCGGCATTATGGGATGCAGTTCAAGACAAACTGGCTTCAAATTCTCAACAACGGCAATCCAGTACCAACCAAACATCCTCCAGCATTCTGACTGGATTGATCTTTGATGAGACTGGGGACAGGTTGACACCTACTCACGCCAACAAGAAGGGGATGCGATATCGCTACTACTGTTCCAATCGATTGATAAGCAACCAATTTGGTATCATGATCGACCTGTCGCATATGAACCAGGCGGGCTTTGAGGATGTGGCGGCGATTTCTGAGCGTCCGCTGGTAACAGGCTGAATCTAGCTATTCCGACTATGGGATTGATATATCTATTTGCGGATTTTCACGGGAGAAATTCGAGCCCCGATCAAAAATCTTGCAGACTACCAACATCATCAAGGCCGCAACATCGACCATAAAATCCAATGGGTTTTCAATTCCAACACAAATCTACAAGGCTAAATACCTGCTTTCTTTGTGCTGCGATAACATATGCCAGTAAAACAATTGGAATAGCTGGCTCGACAAGCCGCATATACTCACCGTGAATCAACAAAGTTGCAAATGCAACGATCATGAATCCCAGTAATACCGCTGCTGCTAGTCCGGACAAAAAGGGGGCCAGTATGGCTGTAGCGCCCAAAATCCATACAGCAATCAAAAAAAAAGTAACATAATCAGGGAAAGGATAGCCCCATCCTTGAAATTCAGCCTTGACCCGCTCGTATCCGGTTACTTTCCTGTAGGCCGAACGAAAAAAGAAATAAGCTAGGTAAAGCTGGAAAACCCACGAAATGAGATTAAAAACATCCATTCTCACCTCTAAATACTCACTTCAAAAAAATTGGATATAATTGTTAGATTAGCTGGTGCCGATCCGGTTTGTTTTATTCTCCTATGGCAATTTAAATACCAGCCATCAGAATGTATTTTATCTCAACATACTCATCCATCCCATGGGCGGAACCTTCGCGTCCGATGCCGGATTCCTTGATGCCCCCAAATGGCGCAAACGCAGTGGAGATTAAGCCGGTATTCACACCGACAATGCCTGTTTCTAGTGCTTCTGCAACTCGCCAGACTCTGCCGATATCCCGGCTGAAGAAATAGGCTGCCAAGCCAAATTCGGTTGCATTTGCTAGTTTGATGACATCTCCCTCTTCGGAAAACCTGTACAGCGGTGCAACGGGACCAAAGGTCTCTTCATTTGTTACAAGCGTATCGGTTGTCACATTTTTTAGAACCGTTGGCTGGAAGTAGGTGCCGCCAAGGCTGTGACGCTTCCCACCTTCAGCGATTTGTGCCCCTTTAGCTATTGCATCTGCAATATGCTCTTCCGCCTTATCTATGGCGGCACTATTAATGAGCGGCCCCTGGGTAATACCATCATCCAAACCATCGCCCACATTCAATTCACGAACCGCATTCACAAGTTTATCGGCATATTGTTCATAAACGCCGTCCTGGACGTAGATGCGGTTTGAACACACGCAAGTTTGTCCCATATTGCGAAACTTCGATGCAATTGTTCCTTCAACCGCAGCGTCAAGGTCTGCATCGTTGAATACAATCAATGGCGCGTTGCCGCCCAGTTCCAGCGATACCTTTTTGATTGTGCCCGACGCCTGACGCATAAGGATTTTTCCAACTTCCGTGGAGCCGGTAAAAGTTATCCCGCGCACATCCGGATTGGTGGTCCATTCTTCACCGATTTCAGAGGATTTCCCGGTGATAACGTTAACCACACCTGGCGGTATACCCGCCTGCTCAGCCAATTCAGCCAATGCAAATGCGGTTAATGGCGTTTCGGTAGCGGGTTTGCACACGGCGGTACAACCTGCGGCCAGTGCCGGCCCTAATTTTCGGGTAATCATCGCAGCCGGGAAATTCCATGGTGTAATAGCTGCAATCACTCCGATGGGCTGACGAATGGCAATAATACGAGCATCTGAACGGTGGCTGGGAATGGTTTCGCCATAAATTCTTTTTGCTTCTTCAGCGAAAAATTCAATGAAAGAAGCAGCATAGTCAATTTCTGTGCGAGCCTCCGCCAACGGCTTCCCCTGCTCTGAAGTAAGGATAATGGCAAGGTCTTCACGGTTTTCGATCATCAGATCGAACCACTTGCGCAAGAGTATAGAACGATCCTGTGCCGTTCGCGCCGACCAGCCCGGCAATGCTGATTTTGCCGCGTCTACACAGGCTTTGGCTTCGGTTTTTCCAAATCTGGGAACAGTTCCAAGCGTTTTACCCGTCGCCGGGTTGATAACAGCGATATCGTCAGAGCCACACCATTCGCCATTAATATAACAATCATCTCGAAGGAGGGAAGCTTGTTTGAGGTTCATTGCATTAATCCAGTATCTGATTTATTCCACTAAATGCTGACGCGATTGATCTCGCGGTTCGCCTGATGACAATTACTTATTTTTGTGATCGCCGTTTCAATGAAGCACGCAGGGCATCAATGAGTTCGCTGTCATTGCGTTCGCCCATGCCTTCTTCAACCATTTGCTCCCAAACTTTCCTGGTGCCATTGCCAAGAACTGATTGTGCGCCTAAGCTTTCGATCACTTCGATACCATAGCTCGTATCCTTGATACGGTTCTTACCCGAAAACATGATTGGGTCGTCGATAATCCCTTCGGCCATGTTTTTAGAGTGAAGTTTCACATGAGGACTACCCGTGGCACCGGTGGAAAATGCATCCGCTGCAACTTTCAGATCAATGCCCGCTGCCTCACATGCGACCAAACCCTCAGCCGTGGCCGCAACCTGAAGCGCGCCCATTACATTATAAATCAACTTGAATGTAAGTCCCGATCCAACGGGTCCAAAGTGAATGACAGCAGCGCTGATCGCATCAAGAACCGGACGCATCGCGTCGACATCCTCGGTCGATCCACCGGCAAACACCTTGAGTTTACCTGCATTGGCCAAATCGGGACGTCCGGCAACGGGACAATCCAGAAACCGCAATCCCTTTTGGCTTGTCAAATCTGCCAGTTCCCTGACCCAGTCGACGGATGCGGTCGATGCTTCAATGGCATAGGCACCAGGTTTAAAATTCCCTTTGAGGGCACCGTTTTCACCGTTCCATGAGGTCCGCGAGGCATCGTCATTGGTTAGGCAGGAGATAATCACCTCTGCACCGTCAGCGGCTTCCATTGGTGTTGAAGCTACAATTGCACCATACTCCTCCAGCGGCTTGGCCTTCTCCATGGTGCGGTTGTAGACCGTTACCTGATGTCCGCCCTTGAGGTAGTTTCTGACCATTGCAGAACCCATGCTGCCAGCGCCCAGAAATGCTATTTTTGCCATTTTTATATCTCCAAAATGTTCGTATGAAATAGATTCATTGCCGGCCTATTGATCGAGTTCCGGCGCACGGGTGATGCACAAGCCTTCCAGCGCGAGGCCAAGGGGAAGATTTTCATTCATGCGCCTGCGCAAGTCTTCAGTTAACAATATGCGTGAGTATCGCCGGTTTAGTTCTGGTTGCTCCATTATCTTTTTAGCAAATTCGCGTGCGCGCGCCAATAAGGCACTCTGGGGCAATATCTCGTTCACCAACCCGTATTCAAGCGCCTG
>JAAENI010000315.1 GCA_024224595.1 Hyphomicrobiales bacterium | reverse complement strand
ATTTCTGGCCGCGATTGCAAAAGTACCATCCGTTCAGGCGGATATTGCATCCGAAATCATCAGAACTCAAGTGGAACAAATTACAACATCCGGCCAGCTGAGTATTGGGGATGCAGACATCGCCTCAGTCAGCGTCCTTCCGGAATTGTATGAACGTTGTGGTTTTTGCTTGCTTTGGGATAATCCAGACAACGTTGCAACCCTAATGCGAGAAATCGCAAATATCGGTGAAGATGGTCTTGATCCTGAGGATTACCATTTTACGCCACTAAGGGATCTGCATGCTCGGATCAAAACAACTGAATCGCCTGCCCTGGAAATGCTGGCCGACTTTGATCTGCTGCTCACCGACAGCCTAATACGTTTGGGATATCATCTTATTTTCGGCAAGGTTGATCCCGACAATCTGGATCCCCACTGGAACCTGGCGATAGAGATAGATGACCGTGATCCTGTAGTTAGAATTGAAGAGGTATTGATGACAGGCAATCTTGCCAAAGCGCTCGATGATCTCAGACCGACACATATTGCATATAAAAACCTGAAAGCCGCACTGGCAACCTGTCGGGATATTCAAGCCGCCGGCGGTTGGGAGCCGGTGCCAACAGGCGGAACGCTTAAAATCGGT
>JAAENI010000314.1 GCA_024224595.1 Hyphomicrobiales bacterium | reverse complement strand
GCCAAAATCCGTTTGTATCCCACTGCAAGATTTTGAGTTTGTCACGACTACGGTTGCAGAACACAAACCAGTGAGAGCTGACCGGATTTAGCTCCAAAACCTCTTCAACCAACAGGCCGAGTGTATTGATGGACTTTCTCATGTCGGTCACCCCCGTCGCCAAATAGACATTGCCAGCAGGTGCCGGGATCATGGTAACGCCTTGATGATATCTGGCAGCGACCCCATAACAGTCGTGTCATTGACGGAGATCCGGTAACCACTGGGCGTCTCGATAACAACAGCTGCAGAAGGTGACGACATCGAAATAGGAATGATGACATTATCGGCTTCTTGTGGCGGATTAGTGATTCTCTTTTGCCAGTAATAAAACTGCGATTGAGCAATCTGATTTTCCTCGCACCAGGTAGTTACAGTGTGCCCGCTTTCAGCCTGCTGTTGCAAGCGTTCATTCCATAAGTTCCACTTGTCTTCGCGTGTCATGATTTAGCTCCATTGGTAAAGGAGCTATATCAATATCAAGCTTTTATCTTAAAGAGAATGCGGGGGGAAATGGGCGCTTACGTTTAACTGGCTGTTTTTATGATATTTTAAGGCTTGATAAGGGTTGGTGTGCCACTGCATTTTGCCAGTTCAAGCCATCGAGCAACCACCGTAG
>JAAENI010000313.1 GCA_024224595.1 Hyphomicrobiales bacterium | reverse complement strand
CCAATACCCATAAGCGCAGGGTCAACGGCAGTAACTTGCTGATCCAAAACCCTGAATGCCGCCTGCTGCGGGAAACGCTCTTTTGGGGCAATAATTATCATGGCTGCTGCATCTGCCATAGTGCAGGCATTGCCGGCAGTAACTATCCCACCTTTACGAAACACCGCCGGCAGTTGTGCCATTTTTGCGAGATCAATATTATGGCGGATGGGTTCATCATTTTCCAAATCCAGAACAGCTGTTATTTCATTTTTGTAGTATCCTTGCCGATCAGCATTGCTGGAACGCTGCTGGCTTAGAACAGCATATTTGTCCAGCTGATCACGCGAAAAACCATATTTATCCACCAGGTTTTCCGCAGTCTGTCCCATATTCATTTCAACTACGGGATCAATAGAATCAGACCAACCGTCTTCAAGTACGCGGTTACCCATTTTAAATCCCTGGAAGCGGGCATTCTTTAGCAGGTAGGGGATAGTGCTCATACTGTCCATGCCGCCAACAAGTAGTAAAGAATTTGTGTTTTTGTATTGTGCCATGGCTGTTCGTATGGCAATCATGCCAGAAGGGCAAGCCATGTTGATTGTGGTTGCCGGGGTGCTTTCTGGCAATCCGCCCCAAAGAATTGCTGTCCTAGCCGGGTTCGGTCCATGACCTGCCTGCCGGCATTGTCCCAGAAAAGCCTCATTTATTTCAGACGTTTCAAAACCAACTTGTTCAGGCAAAGTTTTGAT
>JAAENI010000312.1 GCA_024224595.1 Hyphomicrobiales bacterium | reverse complement strand
TTGGTTGGGTTGCTGAATTGAATAAATTGCGATGACAGAGAGAGTACTGGCGATTGTTTGCCGGTTTAAAATTCAGATTGGATGGTTGAAAGTAATATCGAGATGGGACGCTTTTTAGCCAATACGATTAATTCAATTGATAAAAAGGGGCGGGTTTCCGTTCCCGCAGCCTTTCGCACGGTGTTGGGTAATCAAAATTCGCTTTATACCATGCTCTCCATCTCATCTGCGACAATTGAAGCCGGTGGTCCACAACTGATAGATGCCGCCGAAACCAGATTGGCTCAAATGGATCCATTTTCCGAAGAGTATGAGATCTGGTCATTTTATGTGCACGGCGATTCTGATCAACTCAAGATAGATGGTGACGGTCGAATTTCCCTGAGTGATGCGATGCGCGAACATGCGCAAATTGAAGACAAAGTGGCATTTGTCGGACGTGGGCATTTTTTCCAGTTGTGGGAGCCGGCAAGATTTAAAATTTATCAAAAGGAAACGAGGCTAAAAGCACTGGAATTACGCAAACGACTCGGTGAAGCGGGTGGTTCTGTCACTGCTCAAGGTGGTGCGGTTGCGGGTGAAAGGAAGCATTAAAGGTGGTTGGGAACAACACAAATCCCGGGGATGATCGGCGGATTGTCGAAGGAGTTGTTGGCGGACCTTCCGACCATATTCCGGTGATGCTGAATGAGGTCCTTTCTACCTTGCAACCGCTACCCAATCAAACTATCGTTGATGGGACGTTTGGGGCCGGGGGTTATTCGCGGGCTATTTTGGAAAAAGGAGCAAATGTACTGGCAATTGATCGCGATGAGAATGCACAAGCTGCGGGAAAGGCTTTATCGTTAGAATTTGGCAAAAGGTTTCAGTTTTTTCACGGTGAATTCGAACAAATGGATCTAGTTTGTAAGCTTGCCGGGTTTGATTGTGCTGATGGCGTAGTACTCGATGTAGGTGTATCATCAATGCAAATTGACGACGCCCAGCGTGGGTTTTCTTTTCAAAAAGACGGCCCGCTTGACATGCGTATGGGGCAATCCGGTTTGAGTGCAAGTGATCTTGTCAACAAGGCGGAAGGTAAAGATCTCACCCGAATTATCGGTATTTTGGGGGAAGAGCGCCATGCCAGCCGTGTTTCCAGAGCAATCGTTGCCCAAAGAGACATAAAACCGATCACACGTACACTCGAACTGGCAAACCTGGTAGAAAAAACACTCGGTCGAAAATTTTCTGACCGAATTCACCCTGCCACCAGAACGTTTCAGGCGCTTAGAATTTTTATTAATCGCGAACTAGAACAATTGGCAAACGGATTATTTGCCGCGGAGCGGATATTATTAAACGCTGGGGGTCGGTTAGTGATTGTTACGTTTCATTCACTGGAAGATCGGATTGTTAAACAATTCTTTGCTGACCGCTGCGGCAATAAAGGTGGATCGCGTCATTTGCCACAAATTAAGGAGAACGAACCCAGTTTTAGCCAGCCCGGAAGCAGCGCAATCAAAGCCACAATTGAGGAGGTTGAATCAAATCCTCGAGCACGCTCTGCCAAATTACGTTGGGCAATCCGTACCGATGCGCCTTCGCGCGCTGGTGATATGAAGCTGTTTGGACGCCAGGTTTCCCTGTCTTTGTCGGGGAGAATGTAGCTGTGTTTCGAACGAGAGATTTCATATTTGTTGGTCTGGTTCTGCTGGTGGCAACGGCCACCTACGTTCTGAAATACGGTTCTGAAATTGACCATAACAATATGGCACACCTTGAACGGGAAATTCAGGCGAGAAAAGGAGCAATCGATATTCTGAAAGCCAACTGGAGCTTGTTGACCAATCCTGCCAGAATTCAAGAGCTGAGTGAGCGTTACGAGAAAGAACTGCAGTTGAATACTTTGAAACCTAAACAGATAATATCAATTGAAGATATTCCCTTGAGAAAGAAGGTTGCCCCTGAAGTTCGTAACGCTGAAGCAACAGGTAAAGATGAAGGATTGTCTGAAGTTATCACTGGCAGTATAAAAAAAGAGAGTGCTCAACGGTGAAAAAATCCAGGTCGTTCAGCGATGCTTCACTCAATAAAGACCCAAAGGCTGGGCTCAATGCTAACTTGCAGAGACGCTTTGAAGGCAGTGCCAAGGTAGCTGACAACCAGGCCCGTTCACGGTTGGTGCTCGCTATGATCATGATGAGCATGGTGTTTGTCGTGATCTGTGGCAGACTAGTTTATCTTGGATTTCAGGATCCGCAAAAACAAACAGTATTTCGCCGTGCGGATACTGCAATTACTGCGTCGCGGCCTGATCTGGTTGATCGCAACGGGGATACACTGGCAACTGACATTCATACAGCATCTTTGTACGCCGAGCCCAACCGGATTATTGATCCGGACGAAGCGCTTGAATTACTGATTACTGTGTTGCCGGAACTCGATCAGGAATCAATACATAAAAAATTGTCCAGCAAAGCTGGATTTGTTTGGTTAAAGCGTGAGCTTACGCCATCACAGCAAAGCAAAATATTCGCGTTGGGAATTCCTGGTATTGGCTTTGAAGCTGAAACACGACGGTTTTATCCTAATGGAAATACCGCCGCGCATATTGTTGGCCATGTCAATATAGATAATGTTGGTATAGCTGGGATTGAGAAATATGTGGATGACAGAGGATTGGCAGATTTGCGCAAAGCTGGATTTGGCACCGCCAGGGAAATGGAGCCGTTCAAACTAAGCATTGATATCAGAGTTCAGCATTTTGCGCGTGATGAATTGGCAAAAGCGATTGATCGCTATCGGGCAATAGCGGCAGGAGCGGTGGTATTGAACATTCACACCGGTGAGATTGTCGCGATGAGTTCACTACCTGATTATGATCCCAATAACCCGGCTGAAGCGTTAAAAAAGGACAACTTGAATAGAATTTCTGCCGGCCTGTATGAGATGGGTTCCACTTTCAAATCGTTTACAACTGCAATGGCTCTTGATAGTGGCAAGGTGGTGATGGAAGACAAGTTCGACGCAACTAAGCCCTTGCGAATTGCCGGATATACTATCAATGACTTTCACGCCAAACGCCGCTGGTTGAATGTGCCGGACATTTTTATTTATTCATCTAATATCGGGACGGCTTTGCTGGCTGATCAAGTAGGCATCAACTCTCATCGGGAATTCTTGACTCGCCTTGGTTTGCTGAACCGTATGACAGGGTTTGAGCTACCGGAAGTTGCCAGGCCACAACAGCCAAAACAGTGGCACAAAATTAACTCGGTGACGATTTCATATGGGCATGGTGTGACGACAACACCGTTGCAAACCGCAGCTGCTGCTGCAGCATTATTGAATGGCGGAAAACTCATACCCCCGACATTATTACCCCGCAACAAAATTAATGCGCTGAAAATATCGACTCAGGTCATAACGCCACGCACTAGCGATTTGATGCGTTATCTTTATCGTCTTAATGTTGAAAAAGGCTCTGGCAAGCGTTCGGAAGTGAAAGGATATCGTGTTGGCGGGAAAACCGGTACGGCAGAAAAAGTGGTTAATGGTAAATATTCATCAGACAAAAGATTTAATGTTTTTCTTGCCGGATTTCCGATAGATAAGCCGGAATACGTTGTTATGGTATTTATTGATGAACCAAAACCGGAAAAGGGCGAAAAATACGCAACCGCAGGGATGAATGCCGCCCCGATTGTTGCGCGAATTATTAGCAGATCGGCGCCGTTGTTAGGTGTTGAGCCGAAATTTATGGATATGGAAGGGCCATTGTTCGTGTCCTATTAATGCCGCAAAATGGAGGCAACCCTGATTATAAATAAAATGTCGCGATTTGATGGTTCAATTATGCTGATTGGAATATGATGATTGAGCTTGGAACACTGGTGAGCGGTCTGGCAGACTTATCCAAGGCAGCGCAGTCGGTGCAAATAAGGGAAATATGCGCTGATTCCAGGCTTGTGACGCAGGGTTGTTTATTTGCAGCCTTGCCGGGCGGCAATTTTGACGGTGGCCAATTCATTCCCCAAGCCCTTGCCAATGGGGCAGCAGCGATATTGGCTGGGCCTGAAATGGGTGTGGATTCCTGTCAGGTGCCAGTGATTCGGGTTAAAGATACCCGTCTGGCATTGGCGCTAATGGCTTCACGATTCTTTCCACGCCAACCTGACAAGATGGTCGCGGTTACCGGCACTGCCGGTAAAACTTCTGTGGCGGAGTTTATTCGCCAGATATGGCAGGGATGCGGTAATAACTCAGCTTCCATTGGCACAACTGGTGTGATTGCCCCTGGTGTGGGTAATTACGGAAATCTGACAACACCGGATCCGGTGACATTGCACGGCATATTGCAGGATTTATCTTTGAAGGGGGTTACGCATGTGTCTATGGAAGCCTCATCCCATGGATTGGATCAAAAACGTCTTCATGGCGTAAGATTGGATGCTGCCGGATTTACAAATTTGGGACGCGATCACCTTGACTATCATAGCGACATGCAAGATTACCTGCGTGCGAAAATGCGTTTGTTTAATGAGTTGCTGCCAAGGGGATCAGCCGCTGTGATATTTGCAGATGACCCCACAAGTGTTGAAGTGGCACGAATTGCGAGATCCAGTGGTCATCAAGTGCTGGGTGTGGGTCGAAAAGGAGATTTCCTTTGTTTGAAACGCGTTGAACACGAGCGTTATCACCAGATAGCTGAAATTGTTAATGGTGAAAAAAATTGCCGCATTAAATTTCCACTGGCTGGCGATTTTCAAATATCCAATGCACTAGTCTCCGCAGGATTGGCTATGGCGAGTGGTGTGGAATTTGAAGATGCGATGGCGCAACTGGAACAATTGAAAGGAGCATCGGGGAGACTTGAACTGGTTGCCCGCAATGAAAGTGGGGCGCCGGTCTATGTTGATTATGCTCACAAGCCCGATGCACTGGAAAACGTCCTTACATCGCTACGCCCTTTTGCGTCCAGACGGTTGTGCCTGGTTTTTGGTTGCGGAGGAGACCGAGACCCGGGCAAAAGAGCGATAATGGGTGAAATCGGACAGCGATTAGCCGATAACGTAATAGTTACTGATGATAATCCGCGTAGTGAAAATCCGTCAAAAATTCGTCAGGCAATCTTGGTTGGCGCCCCTTCTGCAATTGAAATTCCTGATCGTCGGGAGGCAATTACCAGAGCGGTTGGTGAACTGGAGGAAGGTGATTGTCTTGTTGTTGCCGGCAAAGGCCATGAAACCGGGCAAATCGTCGGTGATGAAGTTCTCGAATTCAGTGATCATGAAGAAGTTCGTCGAGCGGTTGGAAGCGAGTAATTCATGAATGAACATGGTGAACGTCTTTGGAACCTGGATGATTTTTTGGATGCAACCCAGGGTCGCCCGATTGGCGACATGCCTGAATCTGTTGATGGAATTTCAATCGATACCAGGACACTGGAATCGGGTGACGCCTTTTTCGCCATCAAGGGAGATCAGTTTGATGGGCATGCGTTTGTCACCAATGCGGCCGGAAAACAGGCCGCATTAGCTGTTGTTAGTGAAGATAAACTGGCATCACTTGGGTCAGTAAGTCTGCCTCTGATAATTGTTCATGATGTGCTCGAAGCGATGGAGAAACTGGCAGTTGCGGCGCGGCGGCGAAGCAAAGCCAAGATAATTGCTATTACCGGCAGTGTCGGCAAAACCTCTACCAAAGAAATGTTGCGAACTCTGCTGGCACATTGCGGTAAAGTTCATGCTTCACTGGCATCGTATAATAATCACTGGGGCGTTCCTTTAACATTATCGCGTCTCCGCGCTGATGCTGAATTTGGTATTTTTGAGATAGGAATGAACCACCCCGGAGAAATAGCTCCACTTGTGAAAATGGTGCGCCCCCATGTGGCGGTGATCACTACTATTGCAGAAGCCCATCTGGGATTTTTCGAGAATGTCAGTGAAATTGCTATAGCGAAGGGTGAGATATTTACCTCGATGACCAAGGACGGGGTTGCGTTGATAAACCGGGATATCAAACAATACAATTTGCTTTCCAAAATGGCGGCGAAAGCGGGCATCAAGCGGATTGAAACCTTTGGTGCGAAGCGTGGTGCCAGTTATTGGTTGAAGGAACTAACCGTAAGCGCTGAATGTTCAAATCTGCAAATACAAGTGGACGGTAAAAAAATGGATTTGCAATTGGGAATTGCCGGGAAGCATATGGCAGTCAATCTGATGGCTGCCCTGGGAGCCGCACTGCTTGCTGGTGGTGAGCAGGAAATGGTTGTGGATGCGGTCACTGGAATCGGAGCTGTCAAAGGACGCGGGAAGAGTATGGTTTTTGGTGAGGGGCGCAAAGCCATTACCCTGATCGATGAAAGTTACAACGCGAATCCTGCGTCTATGGCAGCCTCCATGCAGGTGCTTGGAATGCATGGGCCGACAGCAAGGGGGAGACGTGTAGCGGTCTTGGGTGATATGCTGGAACTTGGCAAATCGTCTAAGAAATTGCACAAGGGACTAATCAAATCGATTCGAGAAGCGAAAATTGATCGTGTATGGCTTGTTGGGAAAGAAATCTCCGTTTTGGCTGATGAATTGAACGCGGGAGAACTTGCCGGACATTTTGGCTCGATTGAAGCAATTGAAGAACCATTTTTGAAAGACTTGACACCTGGCGATGTAATAATGATTAAGGCATCTCTGGGCATTAGGTCCGGTAAATTGGTGACCTCAGTGGCAAAGCATCTGGCTGACAGGTAAACAAAACATCATTTTGAAATGATGTTATGAAGGGAACATATATGCTACATTATCTGGGGCAGGAATTATCTTCTGAGATTTCGGCTTTCAATTTATTTCGATATCTGACATTTCGCACGGTCGCGGCTCTCGTGACATCTGCATTTATTGTATTCATGATGGGACCGGCAATTATTAATTCATTGCGGGCGCGTCAGGGCAAAGGCCAGCCGATCAGGGCTGATGGACCTGAAACTCATTTCGAAAAAGCGGGTACACCGACCATGGGCGGGTTAATGATCCTTTGTGGTGTGATTACATCTTCGTTACTCTGGGCTAATCTTACCAGTGTATATGTCTGGGTCGTGCTGATGGTGACAATCGGTTTTGGTACAATCGGGTTTTATGATGATTATCTCAAAGTATCTACGGCAAGTCACAAGGGGTTTAGCGGTAGAACCCGACTGCTGCTTGAATTTATTATCGCGGCTTTGGCCTGTTATGCTGTCATGATCAACGGGGAGACACCATTTTCCTCATCACTGACTTTTCCTGTATTTAAGGACTGGATCATTGATCTTGGCATGTTTTTTGTCATATTTGGCGCGTTCGTTATCGTGGGTGCTGGTAACGCAGTTAACCTGACAGACGGTTTGGACGGTTTGGCCATTGTGCCAGTGATGATTGCGGCAGCTTCTTTTGGTTTGATTGCCTATCTGTCTGGAAATGCAATATTTTCAGGTTACTTGCAGATTCATTTTGTCCAGGGAACCGGTGAAGTCGCGGTTATTTGCGGAGCAATTATTGGTGCTGGACTTGGATTTTTATGGTTCAATGCACCACCAGCAGCCATATTTATGGGTGATACAGGATCTCTGGCATTAGGGGGAATGATTGGTACGACTGCTGTGGCGACCAAACACGAAATCGTGCTGGCGATCATCGGTGGGTTGTTTGTAATGGAAGCGATGTCTGTGATTATTCAGGTCGCTTCATTTAAAATGACTGGTCGAAGAGTATTTAAAATGGCGCCAATTCATCATCATTTTGAAAAACTTGGCTGGACTGAAAGCCAGGTTGTGATCCGGTTCTGGATTATCTCGGTAATGCTGGCATTGATTGGATTAGCAACGCTGAAATTGCGTTAAAGGAAAGGGCTCCAAGTGATACCTGTCACGATAAAATCAGGAAAAAATGTTGCATTGTTTGGGCTGGGTGGTTCGGGCATGGTGACGGCGCAAGCATTGATTGCCGGCGGTGCCAGTGTTTCTGCATATGATGACAATCGTGACAGCGTTTTGAAAGCTGAGGCAGCCGGAATCAAAACATGTAATTTGCGTGAATGTGATTTTCGGAATTTTGACATGCTTGTGCTTGCTCCGGGAGTTCCACTTACCCATCCCAATCCCCATTGGAGCGTGGAGTTGGCGAAATCCGCAGAAATTGAGATAATCGGTGATATCGAATTGTTTTGTCGCCAGCGCCAGCAGATGGCCAAAAAAAACAATTTGATTGCAATTACCGGCACAAACGGCAAATCAACGACCACCGCGTTGATTTCTCATGTTTTGGAAAACGCCGGCCGCAAAGTGGAAATGGGTGGTAATATTGGACGCGCAGTGCTCGATTTTGACGATATTGAGGACGATGTTATTTATGTGGTTGAGGTCTCCTCCTACCAGATTGATTTGTCTCCTGGCCTGAATGCCGATATTGGAATATTGCTCAATGTGTCACCAGATCATCTGGATCGCCACGGCACTATGACCAACTATGCCGCGATCAAACAATCCCTGGTAACTAAATCAAAAGCGGCGATCATTGGTATTGATGATGAATTCTCTTTTGCTATAGCTGACCAGTTGCAATCATCGGGAGGGGATGTAACCAAAGTCAGTGTGCATAACAAACTTGTATCAGGCATTTATGCGGAAGGGCGAGAACTCTATCTGGCCAACCGCGATGGTTCGCGCAAAATTGTGGATCTGGGCACGATTGGTTCACTACGCGGTTATCATAATGCTCAGAATGCTTGTGTCGCCTGGGTGGCATGTTCAAAATGCGGGTTGAGTGAAAAAGAAATTCAGGCCGGGTTTTCAAATTTTCCTGGTCTTATTGATCGTATGGAAGAATTGGGCAGTATTGGTAATGTACTGATTGTTAATGATTCCAAGGGGACCAACGCTGATGCAACTGATATGGCATTGGGAAGTTTTGACCGTGTATACTGGATCGCAGGAGGATTGGCAAAGGACGGTGGTATCGAGCCGTTAAAACGCCACTTTGCCAAAATTGCCAAGGCCTATCTGATTGGCGAAGCGGCACCGAATTTTGCTGGTACACTGGGTGAGAACGTGGAATTCGAGATTTCGGGAACTTTGGACAAAGCGCTTGTTCATGCGCTGGAAGATGCAAGGGGTGATGAGAACCCGGAGCCTGTTATTTTGATGTCTCCAGCCTGTGCCAGTTTCGATCAATTTTCCAGCTACGCAGAACGTGGCAGATATTTTCGACAGTTGGTAGGGCAAATTGAAGGCTTTAATTCAAGAACCTGCTCAAGAATACACGAGAGGGTTTGATTTTGCATAAATTGTTCAATATCAAGAATGTTTTCGCGGTTCAGGGTGGTCCCCTTTGCAAGATAATATTAGCTGATAGTGGGCAATTTATGCAAAATCAAACCCTCTCGTGTATTCTTGAACAGACTCTAACGGAAACTTCATGATAAGTCGCGCAGATAACAGTGTAATTGTCGAATGGTGGCGCACGATTGATAAGGCCATGCTAAGCGCCATATTATTTCTGATGCTGGCAGGTATGTTACTGTCATTTGCGGCCAGCCCGCCCGTGGCTGAACGAATTGGTTTGGGTAGTTTCCATTTTATCAAACGTCACGCATTTTTCCTGGTGATTGCATTTTTTATCTTTGTTGCGACGTCTTTCCTCAACCCCACACAGGTGAGGCGTGTGGCTTTGTTGCTGTTTATTCTGTCGATCGTGATGCTGATGGCGACACTATTCACGGGGCTTGAGGTGAAAGGTTCAAAAAGATGGCTGTTGATTGCTGGATATACAATCCAGCCTTCCGAGTTTATCAAACCTGCTTTTGTTGTGATTACCGCTTGGCTTTTTTCCGAAAATGCTCGAAGACCTGATATTCCCGGAAATCTGTTTTCAATCATTCTTGTTGGCATTGTGTGCGCGCTCCTCATCGCGCAACCGGATTTTGGACAAACGATGCTGGTGGCTGTCGTTTGGGGAGCAATGTTTTTTCTTGCCGGAATGTCCTGGATCTGGATAATCGTGATGGGCCTTCTCGGTGGAATCGGTATTGGCGCAGCCTATCTGTTTTTTCCACATGTTGCGGGTCGTTTTGATCGTTTTATTACGGGCGAAGGTGATAATTTTCAAGTTGATACAGGCTTGCAGGCGATCGTTCATGGTGGCTGGATGGGGCAGGGACCGGGAGAGGGAACTGTGAAACGCATTCTTCCTGATGGTCATTCAGATTTTCCATTTGCTGTTGCGGCAGAAGAATTTGGTATCATCCTTGCGATCATACTGGTTCTTGTTTTTGGTTTTGTTGTGTTTAGAGGTTTAATGCAGGCGTTGCGAGAGCGTGATGCCTATGTGCGTTTAACAACCGCCGGTCTTGTCACAATGTTTGCGCTCCAATCAATGATTCATTTGAGTGTAAACCTGAAATTGATGCCTGCCAAAGGGATGACTTTGCCATTTATATCATATGGTGGGTCCTCTTTGATCGCCTCGGCAATCGCGATGGGATTTGTCATTGCCTTGACACGCAGAAGGCCGGATATGCGCAGCAAAAGACCGAGGGGCTTTATTGCCGGGACGTACTCAACAAACTGAGCAGGGCGAGAGAATTGGGTAATAATCGCGATATTTTACTTTGTGCTGGGGGAACCGGTGGACATTTGTTCCCGGCGCAGGCACTGGCAATGGCCCTGAGTGCCAAAGGCTGGGTGGTTCATCTTGCAACCGACGCGCGGGCACAGCAATTCGTCAAAGGATTTGAACCTGAACAGATTCATATTATCAGGTCTGCAACTTTGGGCGGGAAAAATCCCCTTGGTATTGCAAAAGCCGTGATAAATCTGGGAGCGGGATACTGGAAGAGCAGGGCGTTATTAAAAACACTGAGACCTGTCTGTGTCATCGGCTTTGGCGGATATCCGACAGTGCCTCCTATATTGGCTGCCTCGCGGCAAGGTATCCCGATCATATTGCATGAACAAAATGCGGTGATGGGTCGAGCCAACAGATTTCTGCATCAAAGAGCCCAGGTGGTGGTGATGGGTTTTGGTGTCTGTAAAAAATCTGACGATGACCGGTTTTTGACTTTGGGAAATCCGGTTAGAGCAGAAGTGCTGGATGCGGCAAAAAAAGAATACAAAGTGCGTAAGAAAACAGATGAGTTTAACCTGTTGGTTTTTGGCGGTAGCCAGGGTGCACAGTATTTTTCCAAAATCATACCTGAAGCGATTGCTCTGCTTGATCGCGACCTGAGGACGAAACTAAGGATTGTTCAACAGGCGCGGGTCGAAGATGAACAGGAATTACGTAGTCGACTGGGTGAATTGAATATCCAAGCTGACATCGCTCCTTTTTTTTCTGCGATGGCTAAACATATTAGTGGGGCAGATTTTGTAATCAGCAGAGGTGGTGCTTCGACCGTATCAGAACTGGCGGTGATAGGCAGGCCATCCATACTGGTACCCTATCCATTCGCTCTGGATCATGATCAGGCGATGAATGCGGCAGAACTTGAACGGGCGGGTGGCTGTAAGGTGATCAAACAAGCAGATTTGCAGGCGCAGTATCTGGCTGACGAACTCAAACTAGCAATAGAACAACCGGAATTACTGGCAACAATTGCAAAAAAAGCAAAAGCAACCGGCAAACCTGAAGCAACAGAAAAATTTGCGAAACTGGTGGAACATATCATTTCAGATCGTTCGTTTTTGGATTTTCCAGCTGATAGGTAATTTGTTGATCACAACGTAAACACATCTGCTGTTGCCTTGGAATGTGAATTGCGGCAAAAGAATTTTAAAATTCATGATTACAGCCTTTCCGAAAAATGGCAGCGCTCTCAACCTGAAGGAAATACAGATGAAAATGCCGGAAACAATTGGTCTGGTCCATTTTGTCGGGATTGGCGGCATAGGTATGAGTGGTATTGCTGAGGTGTTGCATAGCCTGGGTTATGATGTGCAGGGTTCAGATATGTCGGAAGGGGCTAATGTCGAACGATTGCGGGCAAAAGGTATTTCGGTATCGATCGGTCATCGGGCCGAAAATCTCGGCAATGCAGAAGTAGTGGTGGCATCAAGCGCCATCAAAGCGGACAATCCTGAGCGTATCGCTGCGAGTGATCGCAATATTCCGCTGGTGCGTCGCGCGGAGATGCTGGCGGAGTTGATGCGGTTTAAAAAATCAATTGCCATTGGTGGTACACATGGCAAAACAACCACCACCTCAATGGTGGGCACTTTGCTTGAAGCTGGTGGTCTTGATCCCACAGTCATCAATGGTGGTATCATCAATGCCTACGGCACCAATGCCAGAATGGGCAATGGCGACTGGATGGTAGTGGAAGCGGATGAATCTGATGGAACTTTTCTGAAATTACCTGCGGATGTTGCCGTTGTTACCAATATTGATCCCGAACATCTGGATCATTATGGAGATTTTGACGCGGTTCGCGATGCATTTCGTGATTTTGTTGAAAACGTTCCTTTTTATGGTTTTGGCGTGATGTGTCTTGATCATCACGAAGTACAAGCACTGGTGTCGAGGATTACTGATCGCAGAGTTGTCACATATGGCGCAAACCCTCAGGCAGATATTCGATTTGAATATTTGCGCAATGAAGGTATCACCTCGGTTTTTAATCTTCATGTTCGTGATCGAAAACATGGCAATATAAGCAGCATGGATGAACTTAAATTGCCAATGCCGGGAATATACAACATTTCAAATGCTACAGCGGCGATTGCAGTAGCCCTCGAACTTGGGATTGATGAGGATGGTATTCGTAGTGGACTGGCGCAATTTTCAGGTGTGAAGCGCCGATTTACCAATACGGGGAATTGGAACGGTGTTGAGATTATAGATGATTATGCTCACCATCCAGTGGAAATTTCATCCGTATTGAAGGCGGCGCGAATTGCTGCTGGCAATGGAAGGGTAATTGCTGTCAAACAACCGCACCGGTTTTCACGGTTGAAAGATCTGTTTGGAGAATTTTGCGCCTGTTTCAACGATGCGGATACTGGTTTGGTTGCCCCGGTTTAGCGTGCGGGAGAAGAACCGATTGAGAACTATGATGAATTTTCACTGGTTACGGGTCTGACATCAGGCGGTCATCGTGACGCAAGGACGATTGCCGGACGCGAAGGATTAGCAGAACTAATTTCACAAATCGCCAAGCCTGATGATTATGTCATTTTTTTGGGGGCAGGTGATGTTTCCCAGTGGGCTAACGCTCTACCCGGTGAACTGGCCGCCTTGGGAAATGAACCAATATGAACGGAGAAATTCTACTCAGAAAACTGCAAAGCAATTTTGCCGGGGTTCGCGGTCGCCTGACGCCGGATGCCAGTATGGCGAAAATCACCTGGTTTCAGGTTGGGGGATCTGCTGACATCTTGTTTCAGCCAGCCGATGAAGAAGATTTGTCACAGTTTTTGAAGAATCTACCTGACGATATTCCGGTGACAGTGGTTGGTGTCGGCTCAAATTTACTTGTGCGCGATGGCGGTTTGGAGGGAGTTGTTGTTCGATTGTCTGCTCGAGGATTTGGATCTACGAAGAGGATTGGTGAAACCCGATTGTTGGCAGGTGCCGCCGTGCCGGACAAAAAACTGGCTGCCAGTGCCCATGAGGCGGGTCTTGGTGGTTTTGAATTTTTTCATGGCATTCCGGGTGGAATTGGTGGTGCGTTGCGGATGAATGCTGGTGCCAACGGCACAGAGACGACCAATCGCGTGATTGAGGTATATGGCATTGACCGCCAGGGCGAGTATCACAAACTGAGCCATGATCAGATGGGTTATACCTATCGCCACAGTGGAGCCCCCGAAGACATGATTTTTACCGGTGCATTATTTGAAGGCAAACACGCGGACAAAGAAGCCATTCAATGTGCGATGGATGAAGTGCAACATCACCGCGAAACCGTGCAACCAATCAAGGAAAAAACCGGTGGATCAACGTTTAAGAATCCCGAAGGTTATAGTTCATGGAAACTGATTGATGAAGCGGGAATGCGCGGTGCAGTGGTTGGCAAAGCGCAAATGAGCCCGATGCATTGTAATTTCATGATCAATACTGGCGGTGCTACTGCTGCCGATCTGGAAGCGCTTGGCGAAAAAGTACGTGAAGCGGTGAGGAAGAATAGTGGTGTTGAATTGCAATGGGAAATCAAGCGGATAGGGCGCAAGTAGGAGGTATCGAATCTAAAACAGATTGTTGATACCCGGTTCGCTGATGGCTTTTTACTTTTCAGCGTCCACTTTTATCTTGCGCGTGTTCAATTCTGAGATACGGGCAGTTATGATCGATGCGTGGAAACTGTCAGGACATTTTTTGACAAAGGCGTTGAGCAGAGACAGGTTTTCTGATTTGTTGATCAAGCCAAATGCTCTTTCTGCCTGACTGGTCGGGATTTGGTTGTTCACAAAGGCGTTTTCGACAGGTTTTCGCTTCTTGATTAACTTTTTTTGCTGGAGAAGAAGAAATCACCGGTAGCTGAATTCGTTTCCCTGGGGAGCTGTTTGTTGGCAGTAGTATTAAACACCGATAGGCGCGCGTTTTTGAATACTTTTTCGATGGCAATACCGCGAATTCTCATCGCATCGGTCAGTGCAATCGTGTAGGGACTATTCTTTCCTTTGCCGTCGGCTGCAACATCTCCTGGAGCTGTTGCACAGGCAATGCAAGTGCCTTTGGGGGCATCGACTGGTGCCAGACCACGCGATGCAGAGCGAAAGGATCTGGCAAAAGGGTTATTGCGGCAGGCATCCAGCACTACGATATTGATGTTGCTTGTTGAGGAATTCATTGCACGAAGAAAGCTATTGACCGGAATGGCTTCAAAATCAATTTCGTCTTCATTGTCAATCTTGGTATTTACCGGGATAAGATGATTTTCGTCTCGTATCTGTACGCCATGTCCGGTGTAATAGAACAATCCAGCTTCCGGGTTATCATATAAACTGCGATCAAATTCCAGTAGTGATTATTTCTGGGTTCGATAGTCGGCGTCCAGAATTTTGGTAACTGTAAAACCAGCCTGTTCAAGCGAATTTGCCATCAGGTTGGCATCGTTAACCGGATTTTTCAGAGATATGGCCGAAAACATGTAGGCGAGTTTTGTGACAATCAGTATAACGGATATGGGAGATATATGTCGGCGGATGGCGGTAAATATGTCGGCAGGTGGCGTGATAATGAGTATAATGGACATGGTACGTATACGTTCGTGGATGGCCGCGAATATGCAGGTGAGTTTCGTAATAATAAATATAACAGGCGATGGACTCTGTATGCCGCTGACGGTGCGATCAAAGGCCGAGGGATTCATAACAATAACACCCTTGTAAAATTAAATTCTGTTGAGCCGACCATTTCTATATTGGAGAAAAATACGGGTTTCAAACCTGGACCAGTGCAACAGATCCCGGAGAAAGTGCATTGCGTTGATGACCGGTAATTTGTTTTGCATAATATTCGATCACTGGTCAATTTGAAAAACGATGCTGTTCAGATTGCAGCAATGCTCGGAGATGTTGGCTTTGATATCATATACAAATGACATAACCGCAATATGGAAATGTGAAGTTGAATTCGAACCTAAATATGCGTCACATTGGGATCAATCGGTCCCAATGGGCCACCGACAGCGATTTCAATCGCTCGGGCCACTTGTAAAAGTTTTGCCTCACCGCGTGGTGGACCGATGAGTTGTAGACCAACTGGAATACCCGATGGTGACAATCCGACCGGTACAGAGATTGCCGGTAGGCCGGTTGCTGTCGCAAGGTATGAATATTTGAGCCAGGTGATGTAGTCATCAAGCGGCTTGCCATCCAGTTCCCTTGGGTATTCTTCTTCAACCGGACCTGGATCAAGACCCACCACCGGAGAGGCCAACACGTCGAAATCCTGCAAGAATGCCGCCATATTATCAAATAGCAGGGAACGTCCGATTTGCGCGTCGTAGACGTCATCAATAGTCAGATCGCGCCCGTACTGGATATTCTCGACAAGTGTCTGCTTATAGTGTTTTTGAATATGTTCGGGAGCACGACCGGGGCCAGCAGCCCACAACATTGCTCGAAGAACTCGATAAGTTTTGTCAAGACCGGGTAAATCCGGACAAGTTTCATCTACGAGACCACCATTTTTTTCAACTTTTGCCAGTGCGTCGCGAAGATGGGCGTCCATCTTATCTGAGGCAAAGGAAAATCCGTTCATGTCTGGTGTATAGGCAATGCGGACTTTCTGATGGGCTTCAACAACCGATTGCTGATACGATTTGGAAGGTGGTGGAAATGAAATCGGACTGAGTGGGTCAAAGCCAGCCATCGCATCAAGAAACAGCGCGCAATCGCGAACACTACGAGCCATCGGACCCTGAACGCCTTCGGTATGGAAGCGCATATTATCCGGCCCGCCACCGGCAATGCCTGGACTGGCGCGAAAACCAACAACGCCACAATAGGCGGCAGGGGTGCGAAGTGAACCGGCCAGATCTGAGCCGTGACTAAGCCAGACTTCACCGGTTGCCAGTGAAACCGCTGCTCCACCCGAAGAACCGCCAGCATTGAGTGAAGTATCCCACGGATTTCGTGTGCGGCCAAAAACAGCATTAAAAGTATTTGCACCGGCACCCATTTCAGGGGTGTTGGATTTTGCGGTAATTACCCCGCCGCGATTCTCCAGCGTTTTTACCAGAGGCGCTGAGTGCTCCGGAATACTATTGGCAAGTCCCAGACTACCCATTGTTGTGCGCACACCTGCCACTGGCGACAGGTCTTTGATTGCAATTGGCAATCCTGCCAACCAGCCAGGATGATCTTTCTCATCAGTTTTGAGTGAGCTTGCGGCTGCTTTCGCCCGTTCATGGCAAAGCGTTGGCAGCGCATTGACTGAAGGCTCAACTTCGCTGATGCGTTGATAGGCAGCTTCCAGCATTTCAATGGGAGATACTTCACCTTTTTTCAATAATTCAACTGTGTCACATGCTGACAAGGCACATAATCGGGGACCGGTGAACGGTTTTACTTCTGAATTGGCCATTGACGTACTTTCTGCGTCTAGATCTGTTTCTTTTGCCAATAAAGCTACCGGCTTAGATTTCGGGGCCGCCATACTCCAGTATGATGGGTACCACCAGTTCTTCTTCATCACTCAGGTGGCGGTCCAGAAAAATTTCAAATTTCTTTTGGGCGATGAGAAGATTTTCAACTGATTGATGAATGTTTTGGTTAGTTTGTAATGATGTAAGCAGTTCATTGGTTATTTTGGCTAGATTATGAATGTTTTTGTCAAGCTGTTGGTGGTCTGATTCAAGCATATCAAACCCCTTTTGCAAATCAGTATCAAATGGCATCAGCATTGGAAAATAGTGATGGTCTTCTATGTTGTGGTGCTCATGCAACTGGCTCAACATAAAACCAGTCAGTCGTGAAAGCGTTTTCTTGTACGTTAATTGTCCTTCAATAATACTGGCATTATCGATGATCGTTTCTGAATCCTGCTGCAGGCGTTTAATAAGCTCGCGAAACATCACATGGCGGCTTAACCAGAATTGGGTGAGATCGTTGAAATTACTGTGTTTTTCCCAAACTTCGCGTGGATAATGTTTAGACAGCTTTCGTAAATAATCGGGCAGGCCTTTACGAAGAGAAATTTCAATTTGGGACATTATTAACATTGCTCCGGACGATTAGGTTCCTGTTTTTTAGTATTTAGGCCTGGTAATGAAACCATTCAATGAACCTGAGTTGAATCAATCCAGGGTAGAATAACCTCGCACGCAAAAACAATAAAGTCGGGATATTGATGGTAATTTTGCTATAGGTATCCGGCAAAACTGATTGTATTTGCAGTTAATGTATTGCAACTCATCGCAAAACTCTTTTGAAAAACGAGAAGGTTTTATCGGTGAAATTACTCAATTTGTTGCTTAAATCGTAAATTTCCTTGCCACATTGACGCGAGTCTGATTCGATTCGCGCAAATTCAGCGAATGATAAGTTTTTCATTGCGTCGGTATTGTTGTGCGGACTTAAAGCAGGAGGTTGTGACTTGAAACATGTAGCGGTTCTTATGGGGGGATTTTCCACTGAGCGCGAAGTATCGCTTTCTTCCGGTGATGCCTGTGCTGCGGGTCTGGAACGCGCTGGCTATGAAGTTACCCGCATCGATGTGAAGCGAGACATCCATAATGTGCTGGACGCCTTGAAGCCGGATGTGGTGTTTAATGCGCTTCATGGCCCATACGGGGAAGATGGATTGATCCAGGGCATTTTGGAATATCTTGAGCTTCCCTATACCCATTCCGGTGTTATGGCATCCGCTGTTGCGATGAATAAGGAAGTGTCAAAGCGGGTTGCAAAATCTGCAGGAATTCCGGTGGCTGCATCTTTGATTGCCAACCGCATGGAGGCGGCAGAAAAACATTTGATGACGCCACCTTATGTGATCAAACCGGTTAGCGAAGGTTCGTCTTTTGGTGTGTTGATTGTGCGTGAGGATATGTCTAATCCGCCGCAGGAATTATATTCAAAAACGTGGCCCTACGGGGAACGAATCATGTTGGAAAAATATGTCGCCGGACGTGAATTGACCTGCGCTGTGATGGGAAATGTTGCACTTGGTGTGACCGAAATCGTGACAAAGGACGGTGAATGGTACGATTTTGATGCAAAATATGCATTTGGTGGCTCAAAACATGTATGTCCGGCAAAAATTAAACGAAATATTTACCAAAAGATTCAGACACTGTCATTGAAGGCCCATCAGGTGATGGGGTGTCGTGGAGTTAGCCGTTCAGATTTTCGTCTGGATGATGGTCCAATGGGCACAGGTGAACTGGTCTGGCTGGAGTTAAATAACCAGCCAGGTATGACACCCACCTCACTGGTACCTGAACTGGCTGCCCATGCCGGGCATTCGTTTGAAGAATTGTTGAGTTGGATAGTGGAGGACGCAAGTTGTTGTCGATAGGCGCAGTTGCCCGACATATTAAAAATAACAACGTTGTTGGTGCAACCCGGTCATTGGGAGGTAAGCGACGGGTGTTACCCCATGTCTTACGTCGGCCGGTCCGCCAATTTAATCGTCTGCTTGCCGGCGATATCAGCATTTCCAAACGTGGCTGGTCTGCCATAGGCGCAGTTGCAATTCTTGCGGCTGGTATCAGTATATTTGCCAATTCGCGTCATGGTCATTCAATCGCCGCAGATTTTTCAGCACATTTGGGTTTCACAATTAGTAATGTGGTGATTGAGGGAACTCAGGAACTGTCGAAGATTGATGTTTTGACCAATCTTGATCTCGGTCGTTCAAATTCGCTCCTAACCTTTGATATTGCGAAAGCGCGTGATGAATTGCGTTCGCTTGCATGGGTCAAAGATGTGCGTGTAGCAAAGTCGTATCCTGATCGATTGGTAATCCGTGTTTCCGAGCGCCAACCTTATGCAATCTGGCAACAGCAGGATGCATTGTTGCTGGTTGAGCGCAATGGCAAGGCGATAGACAATTTTGATGAGAAATATGCCGGTCTTCCGTTATTGGTGGGTAAAGGAGCCAATCTGCACGGGGCTGATATCATTTTCCTTGTCGGAAAAGTACCATTTCTAAAAAACCGGGTTCGTTCCTTTGTTCGTATTGCTGACCGCAGATGGGATTTGCATTTGAGCAATGGTATAGTTGTACGCCTTCCGGATGAAAATTCCGGGGTAGCGCTGAAAGAGTTGGCGCGGCTTGAGAAGGCGCACAAGATATTGGATCGTGATTTGCGTGTCGTGGACTTGCGCCTGAACAATCGATTGGTTGTGTCCTTTGGAGAAGCGGTTGCCTCACTTGAAGATGAAGTATCAGGTGTAGCGACTTCGATAAGTTTACCACAAAAAACTAAACTCCCAACCAAGCGACCTGTTGTTTTGGGGGAGAAGAAAATATGAGTTTTCTTCGCAATGATGGATTCCTGCCGCAGATGAAACCTCTGTCGATGAAGCGTTCGACAATTGTCAGCATACTGGACGTGGGTACCTCCAAAGTCTGTTGTGTTATTGCCAAATTACGGCCGCGCAGTGAGAGTTTTGTTTTGCCGGGGCGCACGCACAATATTGAAATTTTGGGGATTGGGTTGCAACGCGGGCGTGGTATCAAAGCGGGGGTTGTGGTTGATCTTGATGCCGCAGAACATTCTGTTCGTCTGGCTGTAGATTCAGCGGAGCGAATGGCAGGGGTGACCGTTGAATCCTTGATTGTGAATGTTTCGTCCGGGCGTTTGATCAGTGAGGCGTTCTCTGCGGAAATTGCGCTGGGAGGTCATTCGGTCAAAAATGCTGATATCTCTCAGGTATTAAGAGCCGGTGCTGAACATTCGCTACAGGCTGAACGCTCAGTCGTGCATTCTATCCCGATTGGATATTCCCTGGATGGCGAACACGGCATACAGGATCCGCTTAATTTGCTCGGGGATACACTGGGTGTAGATATGCATATCGTTACAGCTGAAAATCCACCACTTCGGAATTTGGAACTGTGTATTAATCGGGCCCATCTATCGATTGAGGCGATGGTGGCGACACCATATGCCAGCGGACTCGCTGCTCTGGTTGAAGATGAGACGGAAATGGGCGTTGCCTGCATTGATATGGGTGCGGGTACTACCACTTTATCGGTCTTTATGGGTAAGCGGTTTGTCTACAGCGATGCTATTGCTGTGGGCAGTCATCACGTTACCCTGGATATTGCTCGAGGTTTGTCGACCCGCCTTGATGAAGCAGAAAAGCTGAAGGTTTTACACGGTTCAGCCCTTGCCGGGTCAAATGATAATGAAGCGATGATTTCCGTTCCCCAAATTGGTGATGAACAACTGGATACCACACATCACATTCCAAGGTCGCAGTTAATCCGCATTATTCGCCCCCGGATAGAGGAAATTCTGGAAATGGTTCGCGATCGTTTGAACCGATCAGGATTTGCTCATGCCGTGGGCAAGCGCCTGGTTTTGACAGGCGGTGGAAGTCAATTGAATGGCTTGGGAGAAGTTGCTCGCCGGATTTTGACACACAATGTGCGCCTTGGGCGCCCGATGGGTATCAAAGGTATGCCGGGCGCGGCAAAAGGAGCGGCGTTTTCGACGGCAGTAGGGTTGCTGATTTATCCTCAAATGGCAAAAATCGAACATTTTGGCAGCGGTCGTGGTTCACTGGCACTTTTGGCAAGCGGACCTAATGCTGCCAATATGAATTCAGCAGCAGTAGGGCCATTTGAAAAATTTAGCAATTGGCTCAAAGAAAGTTTTTAAAGGGCCAAGGCTCACAAATGCAGCGTGACCTTGTGTCACAAATATCGGGTCAAATATATGGACCCCAACTGGAGACTAGAATATGACCATTAACCTGCAAAAGCCCGACATTACCGAGCTTAAACCACGTATTACTGTTTACGGCGTAGGTGGCGGCGGCGGTAATGCTGTCAATAATATGATTATGGGTGGCCTTGAGGGTGTCGATTTTGTTGTTGCAAATACAGATGCACAGGCATTGTCGGTGTCAAAAGCTGAACGTATCGTTCAAATGGGAACAGTTGTCACTGAGGGTCTGGGAGCCGGCTCTCAACCTGAAGTTGGTCGTGCTGCCGCAGAAGAATGTCTGACAGAAATTACTGATTATCTCAGCGGCACTCATATGGCATTTATTACTGCGGGCATGGGAGGTGGGACCGGAACTGGAGCTGCACCAGTTGTTGCGCGGGCTGCGCGTGAAATGGGTATACTGACCGTTGGTGTTGTCACCAAGCCATTTCATTTTGAGGGCCGCCGCCGCATGCTGACAGCCGATTCCGGCATCACAGAATTGCAGAAAAATGTTGATACGCTTATTGTCATTCCCAATCAGAATTTGTTTCGTATAGCCAATGACAAAACAACGTTTGCCGATGCGTTTGGCATGGCTGATCAGGTTTTGTATTCGGGTGTTGCCTGTATAACGGATTTGATGGTCAAAGAAGGATTGATCAATCTTGATTTTGCTGATGTCCGTTCAGTAATGAATGAAATGGGCAAAGCAATGATGGGCACCGGTGAATCATCGGGTGATGGCAGGGCAATCCAGGCGGCTGAAGCTGCTATTTCCAATCCGCTTTTAGATGAGTCTTCTATGCTTGGTGCACAAGGTCTGTTGATTTCGATCACAGGTGGTCGGGACATGACATTATTCGAAGTTGATGAGGCGGCAACACGTATCCGTGAAGAGGTTGATGAGGATGCGAACATTATTTTGGGTGCGACATTTGATGAGGATCTGGAAGGAACCATTCGAGTATCCGTCGTAGCAACCGGTATTGACAATACTGCAATGGAAAGTGTGGATAATGCATCACCCAGCAAAACGGATTCAGTTGCCGCTAACCCAGTGCCGTCAAATCTGACAAAAAGTGCGCAGCCAAACCAGACTACGTCTAAGTCGACTTCCGCACCATTGACAGCATCTGCTTCCGGAGCGTCTTTCAATAATTTGGACCCGGTAACAAAACCAGTGGTCAATCCCTCTCCAGTTGCGAAATCAGCATCGGTCGCAGAGGCAGTCGAAAAAAATGGTATACGCATTGAACCGTTTCAACCACAAATTGATGATTTTTCAGTTGATGAGGGATTCAGAAATGCGCTCGAACTGGAATTGATGCCAAGAGACACAGACTTTGTTCCTCCATCGGCAGAAAAAATTGATAATGGTATTCTAACTCCGACTATCCCCAACGTTAGTGAATTTCCGCCTATTGCGCATGCAAAATTACAAGCTGACGAGGCACAATCAGTGGCTACCGAAGATCGTGGGCCCATGGGTCTTTTGCGCAAGCTTAAATCAGGATTTGCCTCTCAAGATGAAGATGCAAAGGTACAACCTGCTGCCACCTCACGTTCAACTGCTGTAAATCCGGATCAACCTGTTGCGCAAGCGAAGGCAAATGTTAATCCGGTTAAACCGACTGCGACTGGGCAATCCTCCTCTTCTCCAATACCCCAAACGATGAAATCAGTGGCACCAAAAGTGCCAGTAAACAGGCCGGTTCAACCTGTTGCGCCAATCCAGTCAAATGCAGGTACTCAACCACCAGTCAGCCCCTATGCGCCGAAACGAGTAAATTTGGATCAAAACGGTAGAACTGTCGCGCAACCAAAACATATCAGTGAAGAGGAGCAGTTGGATATTCCCGCTTTTCTGCGACGTCAAACCAACTCCTAGTTTGTGCAGCGTAAATTAATTATGCTGGCATAACTGTCACAAACTGGTTTGGAGTGTTTTTTACGGTTTTGTTTCTGTGTTTTCTCCAGAGGAGCAAAGATTGTACCCGCAACAAGGATTTGGTCTTTCGATATTGTGAAGGGGATTTGCATACTGAAATACACGGCTATTGTTATTATGATAAAACAGGTGACCAAACAGGATGCAAGTTTGTCGGGGTGTCTGGGTGACAGGAGAAATGAAATCGTGTGTAAACTGTTTAAAGCTGAATTTGTGGTTAATATTCTGCGGTTTGTTACAATTATTGCAGTCATAAGAAAAATAGCAAACCTTTGATTAATAACGATTATTGATTAGATATTGAATTAACTTGGTAACAAAGCGTAAGAAAGCGTGATTTGGCGATTTGAGGATAACGCAATAGAGTAGGACAGGTGATTTGGACGGTGTTATATTGCCGAATAGGTCACTTGAGTATGTCCTTGGTAATAATTTGTATAATTAGGTTTGTACTTTTATATAAGGGCATTTTGCAAATACGTTGAGTCGTAATGATAAAGGCGATCATGATGGGGTTGAACGTGCTGGGACACCAGACAACTTTGAGAGACCGTATTGAATTTAGGGGTGTTGGGGTCCATTCCGGCAATCCTGTGACGATGAGCCTTCTGCCTGCTGATGCTGATATGGGCGTGGTTTTTTCCGTTACTGATCCGGAAACTGGTGTTTGTAGCGATATTCCCGGTAATGTCAGTTCCTTGGGTGCAACTGATTTATGCACTGTATTAGGTAATCCGTCTGGCGCATTTGTTGCGACCGTTGAGCATCTGATGGCTGCACTTCATGCTTATGGCGTTGACAATGTGATCGTTGAACTTGATGCACGCGAAGTTCCTGTAATGGATGGCAGCTCGCAGGTTTTTGTTGAAGCAATTGATTCAGTTGGCCTGATCTCACTTGCCGCGACACGTTGTTATATTCGGGTGAAGAAAGTTGTTCGTGTCGATATGGGGACTTCTTGGGGTGAGTTTGTCCCTTATGATGGCACTCGTTTTGAAGTTGAAATTGATTTTGATTGTGCCTCTATCGGTCGCCAGAAATATACCAGTGATATGAATGCGGACATTTTCCGTAAAGAAATCAGTCGGGCGCGCACTTTTGGCTTTATGAAAGACGTTGAACGGTTGTGGGCCGCGGGATATGCGCTTGGTTCTTCATTGGAAAATTCTGTTGTTATTGATGCTGATGACAAAATCATCAATCTGGAAGGTCTGCGTTACAAAGATGAATTTGTGCGCCATAAAACTTTAGATGCCGTTGGTGATTTGGCACTCGCCGGAACACAGTTTTTGGGATGTTTCCGCTCTTATCGTGGTGGTCACAAATTGAATTCGATGGTTTTGCAAAAGCTGATGAGTGACAGGGATGCATTTGAATTTGTTGGATCCCCAATTTCCAAGGCCCGCGTTCATCATGGTGAACTGGTAGCCATGAATGCTCCTGCTTACGCAGCTAATCTTGTTTGATTTTGAACTTTGTTATTAATTAATGATTGCGGATATAACGGTCAGGTGCTGGTGTGCGTAGCGATTTATGCATAATAATGTTGTGATCACTGTTGCAAAGTGGCAATTTCGCTTCAAATATTGGCTGTTGCTATAGAAATGTACGACTGTATGTAGATATGCATTGAAGAATGATCAGTTTGTGATGTATTTGGCTCATAGGCATGCGAATCCAAAACAAAGCAGCATGTGTGCACTGAGTATTGTGCGGGTATAGTGGGCGTTGAAGCATTTGAAAGGATTATTGCGTGTTCGGTTCGAGTGATACTAGAAGTATTAGAGACCACAATTGGCTATCGGTTACCGTTCGAGGCATTTGTTTAATCTGTCTTCTGATGTTTGCGGCCTGTACCAAAACAGGCGAATCTTCGTCAGAATTTGTTGATAATATTGAACCTGCTGATGAACTTTACAATCAGGGATTGGCTAATTTGCAAGCGGGCGACCGTAAAGAGGCGCGTGAAAAATTTGAAGCCGTTGATAAACAACACCCTTATTCTGAATTGTCTCGCAAATCGCTATTAATGCTGACGTTTATGTCGTACCGGGATGGGAAATATGCTGACACTGTTTCCACTGGCAAACGTTATGTGACTTTATATCCGGGGAGCAAAGATGCAGCTTATGCGCAGTATCTGGTTGGCATGTCGTATTATCGGCAGATCCCGGACATAACCCGTGATCAAAATATTACAGCCAAGGCCTATTCCTCGATGAAAGTGGTGACTGACAGGTATCCGGACAGTGAATATGTGCAGGACGCAAAACTCAAAATGCGCGTTGCTTTTGACCAGATTGCCGGTAAGGAAATGCTTGTTGGGCGTTATTATCAGGAACGGCGCGAGTTTCTTGCTGCTGTTAATCGTTATCGCCGTGTTGTTGAAAAATTTCAAAGCACGCGACATGTGGAAGAGGCTCTGGCCCGCCTGACTGAAACATATTATTCGCTTGGCCTTGTCAGTGAAGCGCAGACTGCAACAGCAGTACTGGGACACAATTTTCCTAACAGCCAGTGGTACAAGGATTCATACGATTTGTTAAATGCAGGTGGTATATCTCCGAATGAAAATAGAAATTCATGGATTTCTAAAACATTCAAATCGAATGCCAAAAACAAAAGCTGACCTTGGTTTTCTATGGTTTAGATTCAGCCAGATAATTAATTGATTATGGGTTGGGCTGACTCTTTGTGGTTTCTAAACAATATAAAGTGACTTAAGTTCAAGTGATTGGGCGTTCTGTTCCAGAATCGAGGACTTTTTATTAAGCCCGCATATCCCAGATGACCTGACAAATGGGCCTTGATAAATTCTGATTTGCTTATTGAAATCAATAGATTAGACGACTGATATGGCGGTTTGTGTGGGCAGTGCTACGGGTGAACCGATTTCTGCACCTTTGACGGTC
>JAAENI010000311.1 GCA_024224595.1 Hyphomicrobiales bacterium | reverse complement strand
CACCGCTGCCAATGCTGCTTCAGTAACTTCGCCAATGCCGCTGATGGTGCGAATGAGGTCTGTTGGCACTGTGATTGTGTCACCAGTTTCGTCGGTTGTTGGCAGTCTTGGACTGGCGTCACTGATGGCTTTCAGACAATGATAGATCGTAGCTTCGATCAATTCCGTCGTTTCATCAAATTCCTCAAGCCAGTTTTGCTGGCGGAGAAGAAAATCTTTGACTTCCCAATATTCCGAAATTGAATGTGGTTTTGACCAATCAAAACTCGGCATTAAAAACATATCTTCAAAATCGAAGATGCGTTCGATTAGCAGGCCCAATGTTTTTGTGTCAGGTACAGCACAGCTATCTTCAAAGGCATTCAGGACATAGGCCGCCATCTGCATTGCCAATGCCTGGCGATCATTCATCGTGCCCACACCACGGGTGACCAGAAGTCGGTTTACCTTGTCATAGTGTTCACGGGCAATAATTTGATCCTTTGGTGCAAATAGCCCGTGAACAAATGCGTGGATGCGTTGGGAAAGATGAAACACTGATCAACCCGCCTATAGACCCCTGATCATCAATTGTTTGGCTTCTTCCTTCGGCAACACTTCGATATTTCT
>JAAENI010000310.1 GCA_024224595.1 Hyphomicrobiales bacterium | reverse complement strand
GTGCCATACCGTAAAACGGATCGTTCAATCAATACAATCACCAGCGGCAGGGTAAGCATGTGATGTACGGAAGTCGATTGCGGATATGGAATTCTCGCTGGCAAACTATTGCTTGTCGCAAATGCTCTAACGCTCAGTCAACTTTCAGTTAAGAGACCAAAAAGTGATGAGACCTGTACCACCTGCATACCCTCTGTTGGGTTCATCATGTCACTACAGAAAATCGTCGCTATCGATTTGCCTGTTTTTTCATTCCGCCTACAATACCTTTACTGCCGCCGCCAAAACGCATAAGACGCGATTGAACCGACGTGCCGATTGGTTCTGGTTTCGATCTTGGATACCCAAATCGGCACTCGGCTATCCGCAAAGTCAACACAACTGAGCGATGAACTTTACATTGCGCCAATTGATTGTTTTCACCACGATGGTCTGCCTGGCAGTCGCGCTCACGCAGATTTCTCCTGTATTTGGATTCGCAGCATTAATATTTGTTTTGGGAGCTGCCTGTTTTTTACTGGAACGAGTCACCTGGCAGGTCTTTCTCTGTTGCGCG
>JAAENI010000309.1 GCA_024224595.1 Hyphomicrobiales bacterium | reverse complement strand
TGCAATACGAGTCATGATTGTTAATTAATTTATTTAGTGTATTTAGTAAAGTGTCACCGTAATTTAATAATAACTGTACCGTTAACTTTCAGCATGTCGATTAAAATCTGAATTACGGTAATGGTATTAGTCATGGACGCTCCTGTTAATAGAATCGTTGTTAACGCTTCCATTATGGCTCATTTAGAAGCCGAGCGGGGCATCCATACCATTACCGTAACCAAAGCTAAAAGGGGACCGCGCTATTTCAAGCGACGACGAAAACCTCTTCCAGAGTGAATGAATATTGCCAATAGACCGCAAGCCATTGAAGATAGGCAATAATTTGGTTACTGGGAGGGATATCTCATGCAGTTCCGCACCCAGCGCGTACCTATTTACGGGTTTCTTGTTTGACGCGCTTTATCATTTTGCCGAACGCTTTGTCGCGAGCACGGCGTTCAGCGAGACTTGCAGTATTGTAAGCATCCTCCGTAACAAGTTTTTTCCACCGTTGCAGACGGATTTCATCAAGTTCTCCGGCCTCAGTAGCCGCTTGTATCGCACATCCTGGTTCAGTTTCGTGCACACAGTCGCGAAAACGGCAGGATAAAGCCAATTCGGCAATATCGGCGAACACTTCGTCGATCCCTGCCTGAACATCGGTCAGTTGCAACTCACGCATTCCCGGTGTGTCCAGGAGCAAGCCGCCTGTATCCAAGAGATGCAATTCGCGGTTCGTTGTCGTGTGACGTCCTTTGTCATCGCCTTGACGAATACCTTGCGTTGCAATCTGCTCCCCACCGGTAAGGCTGTTGATAAGGGTGGATTTTCCAACCCCCGAAGACCCGACGAATGCGACAGTCTGCCCTTTCCCGCACCAAGGGAGGAGATATTCTACAGCGTTAGAACTTCGTGCATCCAATGCGACCACAGCCAGATTTG
Organism: Hyphomicrobiales bacterium; assembly: GCA_024224595.1. Classification (GTDB taxonomy): domain Bacteria; phylum Pseudomonadota; class Alphaproteobacteria; order Rhizobiales; family Rhizobiaceae; genus JAAEMP01. The sequence goes on along the minus strand of JAAENI010000309.1, from coordinate 4,106 downwards.
GCAGTAATTTTGTGGCGTCTCTTTCATAGTCTTCGGGCGCATCTGTCAAATCTGCTTTGGTGAGGATGATGACTGCATAGACGTCGGCATCACGCGCCAGGGCAAGGTATCGCTCCATTCGGGCAACATTGAAGTCCTGATTACAGGAGGACACAATAAAAAGCGTATCTATATTGGCCGCAATCAGTTGAATTTTTCGCGCTGTTCCCGGTGCGCGTCGCCTGAGCAAGCTTTTTCGGTTCAATAGGCGTTGCGGTTGCAGGCTTTCACTATCAAGCAAAAGCCAGTCACCAACAGTCGCTTGTGTTTCATCATCACCATTTGATGCACAAAATGGTGAAATAAACCGATCCAGAGTGGGTCCCAATACGCGGATATTGCTGCGATGAACTTCGGCAACTTTCACAGGGATAAGTCTGTCCAGTTCAGCTGTATCGAGTTGGGAAGAGTAGAAAGTGGTCCAGCCAAGGTCGGCCAGTTTGGATAAATTGTATGTCATTGATCTCTCGCTAATTTCTGCGCGCATTTTAAAATGCTTCCGCAGGAAAACTCCAAACACAGACAAAGCCCCCGCGAGATGCAGAGACTTTCGGTTCCAACGAGGTCGACGGAATTCAAACAACAACCAAATCCGGCACCTGACAACGTTGTCCTGCCAGAACATCCGGTTCGTTATTTAATTTCTGACCCCGTAGTGGAATTCAATGACAATCATGAAGTCTCCTTTTCAGCTTTCTGTCGCAACAGTATATAATGCAAGCGCCACGACATTCAATGGTGCTTTTGTGCAACTTCACCGAGCCGTCTACGGAACGCTAACATCGTTCAGGCGTTACGTTGACAGCTAATAACTAGCTCACGCTTAGACATGAGTAACCGAGTTATTGCCTAGCCCCTCAAAAACCCCACCATTACAGTAACTCACCACCAGGCGTTAGATGGGGTTTCCCCAAGCGCATACACAGCAGGTGACAGCAGGGTCACTAAGGGTCACCAGGCCATTGTTTTTCGACAACGTCTTAACCTGTCCTGTCTGTAATCTCTCTTGCCTTTGCCAGTGATTCAGCCTATCAAAATCTGCTAAATCTCAACTTAATATCAGTCATATCTGGAGCATAAAATGGCATTTATTGCTGACAATCTTGCGCGGGTAAAACCTTCAGCAACTATCGCGGTATCGGAAATGGCCAGGGAGCTCAAAGCAACGGGCCGTGAAATCGTCGGCCTTTCTGCGGGCGAACCGGATTTTGACACGCCAGACAATATCAAGGCAGCGGCGATTGAGGCGATTAAGAGCGGTAAAACAAAATATACACCGGTGGCGGGTATATTGGAATTGCGTGAAGCGATTTGTGAAAAATTCAAACGCGAAAACCAGCTGGAATATGATCCCTCGCAAATTATTGTTGGCACCGGTGGCAAGCAGATTTTGTATAACGCGCTGGCGGCAACCTTGAACCCGGGTGATGAAGTCCTTATCCCAGCACCGTACTGGGTCAGTTACCCTGATATGACTCTGCTCAATGGTGGTGAACCCGGGTTCATCAATACAAAACAGGAAAATGCATTCAAATTGATGCCTGATGAACTTGAGGCGGCAATTACACCTAAAACAAAGTGGCTGATTTTCAACTCGCCCTCCAACCCGACAGGTGCTGCCTATAATCGTGAAGAACTCAAGGCGTTGAGCGATGTTTTACTTCGCCACGAGCATGTGTGGATATTGTCCGATGATATGTATGAGCATCTTTGTTACGGTGACTTTGAATTTGTTTCACCTGCCCAGGTAGAGCCTAAACTGTATGATCGCACGGTGACCATGAACGGTGTTTCAAAAGCCTATGCGATGACGGGGTGGCGCATTGGCTATTGCGGTGGGCCGATTGAATTAATCAAGGCGATGGCAAAGATTCAAGGTCAGCAGACATCGGGTACCTGCTCAATTGCCCAATGGGCGGCAGTTGAAGCACTGAATGGCCCACAGGATTTTATCGCTGAGCGCCGAAAAGCATTTGAAGAGCGGCGTGATTTGGTCACCTCGATGCTAAACCAGGCGACTGGCATATCGTGCCCGATACCGGAAGGGGCGTTTTACGCATATCCTTCGGTGGCGGCGTGCATTGGAAAAACAGCGCCCAGTGGCAAAATCATTGAGAATGATGAGGATTTTGTTCGCGAACTTCTTGATGCCGAAGGGGTCGCAGTTGTTCATGGGTCGGCTTTTGGATTGGGTCCGAATTTTCGTGTCTCCTACGCTGCATCGCTCGAAAACCTCACCAGCGCCTGTGAAAAGATACAGAAATTTTGCAATTCGCTTCGGTGATGTTATCTGATCAGCCTTGTTGTTTAAGGCGGCGATTTCCAAATCTGTGACTGGTGTCCGATTTTTTTGCAAACGTGAGCGTTTACCCACCTCATCACTTCGCAAATAAACCAAATTCGCGAAAACTGATGTGAACTGTTGGAAAAAAACCGTGGAAACCGACTATTAATGTTGCCAATATGACGCAGTGGGGAAAAAAATAGGTAATAGTGATGAAATTGTGGCGGATATTGTGGCTGAGCTTCAAACTTGAATTGTAATATCCTGATATTTTGTTAGTAATACCCAGTGTTTGACTGACGGAATTCGGATTCGCGGCTTTATGTTTGGCATTGGCAGGAAAATAATTAGGCATTTTGCGATCGTCGCCTTGGGTACTGTTGTGCTGGGCGCGGTTGTTGGCTTGTCTTTTGCTGCCAGCATCATTGATCCAAAACCGTTGATTTATCAGGTTTCTCACGAGACAAATAATAACCAGTTGGAGAGTGCCGCTGCTGTCGATGGTGTTAATTTAACCTTTGGTGCGTTAGGCGGGGCACTGGATGGTGTAGCCAACGGGATGGGTCTAGTTTCCGTTTCAACAGTCATGCCATATTTTTCATCTTTTGGAATACAGGGTGACCTTGCCTATGGTCTTTATGATGGCAACCAGGCAACCAAAAGTGCAGCGACGGCATTACATATTTTCTGGCGCAATCCCGGTGTTGGGATGCTGGGATTCTATGGTGACTGGGGCTATCTAAATCCCGTTCATAGCGGGCGACTTGGTTTGGAAACAGCTTATTATAGTGGGCAATGGACCGTTGAAGGTCTTTTTGCCATGGAGTTTGGGCAAAATGTCTACACCCAATTTGTCGATGAAGTTGATCTGTCATATTACGTTGATGACAACACCAAAGTGTCTATCGGGCACCGCTTTATAGCGCGCGGCAATGTCTTTAATGTCGGATTTGAAAAGCAATTCGGTGGATATGCCGGGTCGCCGTGGAGTGTATTTGGCGAAGCTGAAGCGGGTGAAGATGATTATTATCAGTTTTTCGCCGGGATCAAGGCGACATTGGGAACGGGTGCTGCAACTTCAATGATCGGTCGTGATCGCGGGCAGAATGTCAGAATTCGTATTCCCCGTAATTTGGCCAGTGTAACCCAGTGCGCTAATGTGGATAATCCATTTCCTGCATCCTATTGGCTTACCAACATTCACCTGATTGGGCCAGGCAGCCTGACAGAAACATTGTGTGCTTCGAAGAAGTCACTTAATCGTGTTTCTTCAACGGGTATATTCAAGCCCTGATTATTCCATCGATACGCGCGTCTGGCTGTCCTGGTTTGATTTGACAGCAACGCAAAGGTAATCTGGCTTCTAATTTTTCTTAGACCGTTTCTTGTTTACACGGGATCATTTGACCGTTTATTCACGTTTACTGGCAAGGCATGATTTTCGCCGTGGTCGGGAATATTTAGCGAAAATGAGCGAAAAATCGGACCAATATCCAGTTTTGTTAACAGTGATTGTGCAAGTCCGACAGACTGCTAGATAACACAAACGTGAAATCTTCTTACTTGTTATTGCATGGGGGTGTTTTATTTATCATTGCCGAGTTCAATCGATATTGAAATGAGGAGAAAATTTGTATGGCACCTAATATTATTTGCCGAAAAAGCTGGGAGCTGAATGGTCTGGAAGAAACACCGGAAAGTGCTTTTCTTAACCGGCGTCAGTTAATGGCCGGGATGGGTGCAATGGCGGCAATTGGTGGAATGGGAGGGTTTTCAGCAAGTT
>JAAENI010000308.1 GCA_024224595.1 Hyphomicrobiales bacterium | reverse complement strand
CGCCAAGTAGGCATCGACGGTGGCTTGGTATGGCTGTTTGAACATTTCCATGCCGACACCAAAATCGAAACCGTTTTGATGCATGTACCGGATGATGTGGAGTTGATTGATATGGTGGGCAAAACGGTTGTGCTGTTCGCCGACATGGATGACACGGTTACCTGCCAAAAGCGGTAATATGGTGTCAAGTGAGGCGATCTGATCCGGCTGGAATGCCTGGGTGGATGGGTTGTCGTATAGGAGAACGCCATTGGCAGCATTTACGGATTCTTTGCGGATATTACGGCCCTGTTTGAAAATCAGGTGCGAATAGGATCCATAATGCCGCAGTTTGTGCTGGATGGCTTTGGCTTCCGACCGCTTGGTGATATCAGCTATTAGAATCCGCCCGGCCGGGTCAAAAGGATTTTTAAAAACCCGTAAGCGGGCACCGGTTGTCGATGAACTGATTTTACCAATCAGCTGTCGCGATATTTTCAAATCAGATCCCGCCACCAGAAAATGACCGCTTCGGAAATCTTTAAGTTTGAGATCTGTCGGCCTGGCAATCTGAAGCTTCTCAATATTCAGGGCCTCCAGCAAGGGTTGGTAGATCTGCTGCCTTTTT
>JAAENI010000307.1 GCA_024224595.1 Hyphomicrobiales bacterium | reverse complement strand
TTCTATCATCATGCATGCATCAACCAAAACTCCTAACACAGACTGGATGTCGACCGAAGACAAGATATTGTCGATGACCAATGATCAACTGCAAACAGAAATGCCGCCTCTGATGCGCACTCAAGGTTTTAGCGAGGAAGAAATTCACCGGGCCTTGCAGATCGTTGTTGAGTTTCGTGACCGGCATCAAATGCCGATCATTGAATAGTGACAACCCATTTCTTTCAAATCATATATGGCTCAACAGAGCCGTTTAACAGACGCCGGTTCGTAAATCTTTTATTGTGCGACCCTTGGCGATTTACGTTAAATATCCGTTTTCTCACTCCCCTTTGCTTCCGCAATTTCTCTGTTGTCGGCTGCGCCCGAGATTGTCTTGGGCCCGGCCAGCAACAGGAGAAATGATATGGCTGAAGAAACAACTGTAAGGACCGCAGCAATTCGAAAACTGAACGATGATTTGCGCACCGGCAAATCCCAAGATGGTCAAATCATGATTACAGCCGGGATCAATGAAATGGGAGCAGCATTCAAAACTGAAGTGGCCAAAGCTATGGCGGAATTTGATGCTTTCACATCGGACAATGATCCGCACCTTGAGCATGATTTTGGTGCCCTTGAGGTTCAGGGTCACAAAGTATTTTTCAAGTTTGACTATTATGATCTGACAATGAAAATGCTTTCGCCTGATCCATCAGACCCGATGGTTACCAAGCGCGTTCTTACCATCATGCTGGCGGAGGAATATTGATGACCTCCTCCCCTTCCCCACCG
>JAAENI010000306.1 GCA_024224595.1 Hyphomicrobiales bacterium | reverse complement strand
GGTCGGACCAGAGGCACTCAATAACCTTTCATATTGCAGGGACGTCACCACATTCGGAAAACGACCAAGCCCAAATTCTTGAGTGATGTCTGCATGGTAGGTTTTAAAACCCGGTGCTAGCACCACGGCACCGACATCAAGATTGTGTACCTTGCCAGACATGTTCAAATTAATTGCACCAACGCCACATTCAGTCACACAGGTGTTACATTCGGAACAGATGCCACATGAGAGGCAGCGTTTTGCCTCTGTCATGGCCTGCTCCAAGGTCAAACCTGCCTGGACTTCGGCGAAATCATTTTTTCTCTGATCGATGGGTATTTCTGACTCATTGATACGAGCAGCAAACTTGATTTTTCCAGTTCGAATTTTCTGCTGCAGTTCTTCAGTGGGAATATGAGCAACCCGGTTATCGCGGGGTTCCAGTACATCCATATCTTCACCTCGCAAAAACCGGTGAACAGCATTGCCACACTTATGACCGCTTGCAACGGCATCAATCACAAAGGCGGTACCAGTTACTGCATCCCCGGCAGCAAACACACCAGCT
>JAAENI010000305.1 GCA_024224595.1 Hyphomicrobiales bacterium | reverse complement strand
TCGTGCGAAGTCTGATATTTGCAAAGCAGTAGCAGAAACGGAACCTCTGAATTCGGGTTTGGATGCTGTCACATCGGTAGATAGTTTTGCGGCAACTGATCCTTCCGCAATTTTTACATTTGCAAGATTAAAATCAAGCGCCCCATTTTTTAGCGTTGCGCCCAAACTAATTTCGCGAGCCTCTATTTTGTCCATCATGAAACTGTCAATTTTAATAGAAACATCAGCATCAATATCAATAAGCGGGCTAAGGTCTAGCGAGGCGACATCGCTTCGAGCTTTCTTGATTGATTTGGTGGCTTTTGTAGATTTGCCAGTTGAAGATTTCTGAATGATGCCAAGGTCGACACGCGCTGCCCCTAAATCAAGTCTGGCATAAGGACGCTCACCTGGCATATAGATCGCATCCAAACGCAGAGGTTGATTGAGGCTGGTGAACCGGCCATCGATAATTTGATAACTGCCCTCCTCGTTCAACAATACATCACCGCTCGCAGTCAAATCCGCCATAACCGGATGAGGTGCAGGGTCCAGTTTCAATGCCAACTCGAATTTTGATGGCTGTCGTTGTAAAATCGAACGCAAAGCAGAAATGGCCGCGGTCAGGGAAATGTTTTGATTATCTTTTGTGGCACTAAGCGACAGATCAATTGGTCCTTCCAGGTCAGGCGCTCTTAATATTGCATTGATATTGGTAATAATGCTGCGACTGCCATTCAAAGACTGGGAGATGAATGTGCCATTGCTGATCGATAATTTCTTCAAAGACAACCTCTCTAACTGATCGATTGCAGCTACAAATGGATCTGAGACAGCGGCCTTTTTTTCGACTTTCTGCGTCGTTTTTTTTGCCTGGCTTTTAGGATCAGACGCCACGATCGTCATTTCGGGCTTTGCAAGTGACAATCCGGTAACCTCAATCTTGCCAGACAATACTGATGAGAGTTTTATGCTTGAGATAATTTCGGAAATTGAAACGGAGATATTACCATCTGGTAACGCGAGTTTGACGTCATTGGCTACTAATCCGATTTCAGGATAGACCGAAAAACTCACCGGTCCGCCGAGAGTTATATTCATTCCACTAACGGCGGATATACCCTTGCTGAATTCATTGCGTGTGGTATCCGACGATAACAGGAACGGTAGGCCAAAAACAACACAAATCACTAGCGACAACAAAACAAGCAATGTAATAATGAATTTCTTCATTTGTCCTGTCTTTCGAAATTTCTGTGTACTCCAATGTGAGTATCAGAATCGCATATCATTGATTTACAATTTATAAACCATATTCATTAACGATTTTAACTCGTTGCCAAAATCGCAACCGCTCCCGTTTCAACTGTTCGTTTGCTGGCGAGGCGGGATTTCTGCCATGGTCTCCCTGACAGCAAGGAAATCCCGATAAAGTCCAGCGAGCGCCAAAAAAATTGGCCCTCCTCTGCTTTGGGGATGCGCCAGATCAGCTTGTCTGCGTCGTTACCAACCTTGCCCAATGCGCTGCATCGCGCCACGACCCGCGTCTGGCCGAATGAACTGATTCGAAGCATCAAATGATTCACAATAAACCGGAAACGCCCCAGACATCAAATCGCTCTTGCTCCGAATTCTTGTCCAGGTTTTTGCCTCAAAAACACGGCCGTTCATTACTCCATAAACACCTTCAGACAATATTTGGTAGGCAATAATTGCTCCACCCAAATTAAACGGCCCGTCAGATGAACCCAGAGAATGTGGGCGTATGGCTCCGATGAACACAATGATTTTTCCTTTTGCTCGTCCTTCCAGCCAACCTGCACTTTCCCCCATGGTTCCGGTACCATGTGTCACGACAATAGAAATTTCAGAAGATTTTTCGATAACTTCGGCAATAGCCTCACGATTAGAATCGTCAAAATACAAACTATCTTTCAACATCAATCGGTGAACTTTGGCAAAATAACACCGGCCCTGATTCAAGATTTCCGGAATCTGCATGGCCTAATCTTTGGCGAATGACAAGCCTTCCACATAAGGGTCGTGAACCATGTCTATTGTTCCTCCAGTCACAACAATCATCACGTCCTTCATGAGCGCCTCGTCTGTTTTCATTCTTGACATATACCACGAAAACCCTCATCTGGAAATCTAGTCTCTTGCCAATGCTTGCATCAATCCGTTTGAGTTCGAAATCCTCGATCCAACTGTTGCCGATATTATCGGCAGAATGCTTCCCAATATTATTACCTGCCGACTATAACTCATTTAACCAACACAACTTCGTTTAGAGCTTCGCTCGTTGCTGACACAATTAAATCTGCTTCTTCCCGCATCAGACACATCGGAGGAGCAAGCCCGATGATATCGCCCTGCGGCATTGCCCGGCCAATCACACCACGTTTCAACATGCCACCTACCACTTTCGGACCTGCTTTGATTTCTGGGTCAAGTGGTGCTCTGGTGTACCTGTCGCCGGTTAATTCGATTGCACACAACATACCCTCGCCTCGAACATCACCAACATTTGAGTGATTTGCTAATGCTTTTGTCAGTTCTGCCTTGAGATACGCACCAATTGTTGCAGCATTTTCAAGCAGTGCGAGATCATCAATCAGTTTCAGATTTGCAACTCCGGCAGCCGCACAAATTGGATGGGCAGAATATGTCCAGCCATGCCCAATCGGGCCAAAGGCATCTGTGCCATCTTCAAGCACTTCCCAAACTTTGTTGCTGACGATGGAACCGGACAAAGGTGCATAGGCTGATGTGAGACCCTTCGCGATAGTGATGATATCCGGCTTAATTCCATAATGTGTTGATCCAAACATAGAGCCCAGGCGGCCAAAACCAGTGACAACCTCATCGGCGATCAACAAAATATCATACTTTTCCAATACAGCCTGTATGGCAGCCCAATAACCAGCAGGCGGAGGCACTATACCGCCCGTTCCAAGGACCGGCTCACCAATGAAAGCGGCAATAGTACCTGGGCCTTCATCCTGGATCATTTTTTCCAACCCACTGGCACAATGAGCGCTGAATTCCTCTTCGCTCATTGCAACATCCGCTCTACGATAATAATAAGGCGCCTCTGTATGGATCACTTGCGCCAATGGCAGATCAAACTTCTTGTGAAACAGGTCCAGCCCGGTCAGCGATCCAGTCATCAGTCCAGAACCATGATAGCCGCGCCATCGCGAAATAATTTTCTTCTTTTCCGGGCGACCAAGGATGTTGTTGTAATACCAGATCAACTTGATGTTGGTTTCATTGGCATCTGATCCTGACAGGCCAAAATAAACCTTCGACATGTTCTCAGGCGCCCGATCGAGGATCATCTTGGCCAATGTGATGGAGGCCTGCGTGCCGTGGCCAACATAGGAATGATAATAAGCAAGTTCTTTGGCCTGGGCAGCTATGGCATCTGAAATTTCGGTTCGTCCATAACCGGCATTTACGCAGTAAAGTCCGGCAAACCCGTCCAGCAGCCGATTGCCATCACGATCTTCGATAAAGACACCGCTGCCACCAGTGATGATCCGATTTGGTAATTCACCGCGTGCGAATTCGGCAAGATGAGTTGATGGATGAAAAAAGTTTTCGCGATCCCATTCATCAAGCGTGTCATTTCTTAGCATGGTGTCTCTCTCCTGGTTTGAACATCTTGAATCTAGAAAATATTTTGGTGGTGTAGCTTCGGTTCATTACTTTCGACAAGTTGGCAATTCGGTGGACTTCCTCCAGCAATTCGGACAAAGGCATGTTTGCTTTCATCAATAGTCCTCAGACCCACAATCGGACATTACCTGGATAAACGCTGAGAGATTTTCCGTAGAAAATTCAAACCTTGTGCCATTTCGTTCATCGTTATAAATTCATCGGCTTTATGGGCGCGGCTAATATCACCCGGGCCAAATACAGTCGTGGAAAATTCCGCATCACTGAAGTAGCCGGCATCGGTGCCGAAGGAAACAACTCCCCTGTCATTCATGCCGGTAATCGCGCTGACAAATTCAGCCGCCGCTGCCGCGTTACGATCATCTAACGGGGGAACCGCTACCTCGGTGATAATGCGGATATCCGTGACAGGGTTGATCGCTTTCAATGCCGGGAGAATTTCTTCTTTTGCATAGCTTTCGATCTCAGCAATTGTCGATGCGCCATCCTCACCGGGCATTGGTCTGTATTCCCAGTCAAAACTACACCAGCCCGCCGTTGCGTTACGTGCGGCGCCACCTTCGATCGTGCCGACATTGAAAGTGGGATAGGCTGGTTGGTAAGGTGACCCCGCAACCGGATTTGATGCCCTTATATCTGCAAGCTCTTCAATCTTGGCAATCAGTTTCATTGCAACATAAATGGCATTGACACCTTTGATCGGGTCACAAGAATGGACCGCATGACCGGTGATCTCGGTTCGCATTTCGAATCCACCCTTGTGACCAGTCACGATATTCATACCGGTAGGCTCGCCAATGACGACGATTTCCGGCCGGAACGATTTCTCAGACATGCTGTTCAGCAATATCGGCATGCCCAACCCGCCGATCTCTTCGTCATAGGAAAAAGCAATATGAACAGGTTTATTCATCCCTGCGGCTTTGAAAACTGGAACTGATGCAAGTACACAAGCAAGGAATCCCTTCATATCGACGGAACCGCGTCCGAAAAGTTTGTCGCCTCTGCGAGTCAAAATAAAAGGGTCAGTTGCCCAGTCCTGCCCGACAACTGGCACAACATCTGTATGGCCGTTTAGTACCACACCACCATCAATCTCTGGCCCAATGGTCGCAAATATATTGGCGCGCTCTCCTGCCTCGTCAAAGCTGAGTGTCGAATCGATTCCATGTTCTTTCAAATAACCTTTGATATAACTTATAATCCCATGAGTAGGCTTTCCCGAAACACTGTCAAAGCCGACCAGTTGTTCAAGGATATTTACGGCGTTTTGAAGAACATCAGACATCCCGTTTTCCCCACAAATATCTCACGACCCGACCAGCGAACGACCGAGCAAATTCATCATTCGCTGCAGATCTTTACTCCGATATTGACCAACTGCACGAATGTCATTGTCCGCCATGCCACTTCTAATTTCCCGCAATTCATGCAACTGGCCTGATATCGCTTCATCCCAACCAAATTGAGGAAGCAACGTGAACCAGATGCGTGCAACCCGTATATACAAAAGTTCAGCTATTTCACGCAATGGCGTATTACCTGTGAGATCGGACAAAAGCCTCTGTGTATCATTTGCAATTAATGCCAAATCATCATAATTGCCTCTGTGCGTCTCAATTTCCCTCGCACGTGCAATGATGAGATCGATCTGGGTCATATGGGTTGCTGTGATCTCTACGGGTGAAAGCTCACCCATCATTTCTGCAAGCCTTTTACGAAGATCATAGGTCTCTTTAAACGTTTTCAGGTCAATATCTGTTACAATTGTCCCAACTCCATTCCTGATCTGGACCAGTCCCATGAATTCAAGTCGGTGAAACACACGACGAATTGGCGTTCTACTGACTTCAAATTCTCTTGCAAGTGCGACTTCACTCAATACAGTACCTGGTGGATAATCAAGCAGGCAGATACGGTCACGCAAACTACAATAGATACGATCAAAACGTGCGGAGCCGGTTTCATCTTCCGGTGGGAAAGTGTCAACTTTTGCGCCTTTACCCAATCAAACCTCCTTCACAAAACGCTCTACGACAGTGATCAATACACCCTGCACAGCAATAGTATTTCATATTGACATAACGTAATAATAGTGGCGAATTAAAACAAATACAAGCTGTATACAGATTGTATTTGTGAAAACAAAATCATCTTTGGTTTTTTCCGGGAGATATCAAACAACCGAAATTCAGTCGGAAAATTCAACCGGTTCCAAACCAGGTAAGTGGCAGATTGGTCTAACCTGTTACCCGCATAAGGCTGCGACTGCAAATTACCAACGGGCCGTTCCAAACTTGTCCAAAGGACATGTATTTTGGCGGTTTAACGGATAATCGTCAAATTGTCTTGAAATAACATTCGGAATACAGCAACTAAAGCGCTTCCGGCTTGGATTGAGACATACGACCCGATTTTTAATAAAGGTTTGCGAAATGCATACAATCACTTCACTCTTAAAACAGGCACCGGCGATGGTACTGCTCACCGCGACGCTGGTCACAGCAAAACCAGCTTTGGCAGAGGAAGTTTATCTGATACGTGGATATGCAGATGTATTTTCTGCCGGCATGAATCAGATGACCAGTCGGCTGAAAAAATCTGGCGTCAATGCAAGTGTTCATTCAAATGGGGAATGGAGGTACCTTGCCAAAAATATCATTCGCCGTGAAAAAAAGGGGAAAGTTTCACATCCGATAGTTATTGTGGGTCATTCTCTGGGAGGTGTTGAAGCTCCGCTTTTTGCCAACGCACTGGGCAAAGGTGGTGTAAAGGTTGAGCTGGTTATAGGTCTTGATCCCGGATTCAAGGAACCGGTTGCCTTTGGACCCAACATCAGGCAAGTCGTCAATTACAAAATTCCCTCTGGCCAAAACTATCGTGGGGGGAAGGGATTCACAGGAAGGCTCAGCACAATAAATGTCTCCAAATATGGTGTTGATCACGTAGGAATTGATAAAAGTCCACAAGTCCAGCATCAGGTGATGTCTCGAATCCGTAGAAAAGTTGGCAAGTAATTCTTTTCGTTATTATATTTCTACGAAAAATCGTTTACAGATATTTCTGGAGAGCGGCAAAACAGATACAAATCTGTAGAATCAAGAACAATTTCATCAGGCGGCTTTGCCCACATTTTCACTTTCAATCTCGAAGTTTTTGAGAAACGGCTCTACTTCAAAGGCTGGCAATGCTTTGGCGAACAAATACCCTTGACCGATCGTACAGCCAAGCTCCTTTAAGAGTTTGTGATTTTTCTCATGTTCGATACCCTCCGCTGTTATTGGCAGACCAAGACTTTTACTGAGTGCTATTACCATCTCCACGATGGCTCGACTCTCTGAGTCATTAGTCATGTTCTTAACAAAGGACTGGTCGATCTTGATTTTGTCGAAGGGAAGAATTCGCAAATGATGGAGGCTGGAATAACCAGTACCAAAATCGTCAATAGAGATTGACGTTCCAGCACTTTTGAGTTTGGTAATTGCTCCTGATATATCATCAGCTTCCTCAATGAACGCGGATTCAGTTATTTCTACCTCTATTCGATTTGGATTGATTCCGGTTTCATGCAGTATTTGCATGAAATTATCAATCATTTCGACGTTACTTAAATCGGTGGGAGAAACGTTAATCGCCAATTTGATGTGATCAGGCCAACCACAAGCGGCCACACAGGCCTGTTTCAGAATGGAAAGCGTGATGGCGCCTAAAATTCCTGCATCCTGCGCAATCGGGATGAATGTCCCCGGTGAAATCTGCCCTCGAACTGGATGCTCCCAGCGTGCCAATATTTCAAAACCCGCTACTTTGTTGTTTTCCATGTTAATGAAAGGCTGGAAATAAGGAACGATCTGTTCATTGTGAATACCATTATTCAAAGATGCTTCGACCTGCGCACGCTCACAAAGTGCTGCTTCCATTTCGTCGTCAAAATGCTCTACCATACCATGCCCGTGGGAACGGGCCTTGAAAAGCGCAAAATCCACACGTTGCATAACTTCATTTGCATCAAGTCCGCACCTTTTGCCTGACATCATTTGGCTATCGATTGTGGCAAACGATAAATATGCTTGCAGTTTCAGGTCGATGGTATCAATTCCAGCGTTTGCATATTCGCTCACTGAATCAATGATATTGCCAATCCGGATTAGCCGCTCCTCGGACATGCTCCCGGTTACAATAACATAATATTTAGCCTGATCACCATGGGAGACATAATCATCTGGTTCCACGAGAGTTGCCAGGCGATTTGCTATAGCGATTTCAACTCGTTCAGCACATTCCACACCGTGCACGCCGGCGATGGTATCATGATTACGAATCTCTATACCAAGCAAGGAAAAAGGATTGCTGCCCACATTTGCCAGGTGCTCGTTTAGTACAGAATTGAGACCGACTCGGTTTGGCAGGCCGGTAATTGCATCGCAAATCTGATAAAGTTCGAAATCCTTTTCGACTGAAAGGCGCGTTTTAATTTCCCTGTTTAAATCAACACGTCTTCGATAGCTGAAAAAACAAAGTCCAACTCCACAGCCGCCGACCAATGCAGTATAGTATTCTTTGATGTTTGGGAACAATCGCGACATTTCAACTGAAAATGCTCTAAAAATGCCAAAGTTCAATTCCAGGACAATGAATATTGTTACCAGAGACACAATACATGCAATCTCGGTTTTTGTGCCGCTCATGACAGGCTTACTCATTAAAAAATTTCCATTTTTCTGACCCAATAATCAGAATTGACGACATGGGCCAAATGTTCGAATAGGCAGGTAAACATATTTAGTCATTAAACATAGAGCAAAAACAATACGAAATTGCTAACGTTAACAGCAACCACAATAACACCAGATTCTTGCACTCAAATAAAACGGTTCTCGCCATCATGGGCGTGACTGTCATTTCCGGATCAACAGGGAAAAAATCAGGCGATAATTACCTAATTTATCAAAAATAAGTTCTAAATCGTGTAGATTGCGTGTCAAATAGATTGATTTGAAAGTGAGCGGCTGCTTGGTTAGCGAGGGCGTATTTGATTCAGCCTTCAGGGTAATTCCAACGCAACAACACGGCCGATCTTGTATTCTACGACAAGACAGAGGACATTAGACCGTTTCTTGTTTACACGGAAGCATTTGATGAACCAACCCTGTTCATTCGGTAACTGCTCCTGCGGCCAAAAACAACTTCAAACCATTTTAGCCAGCTTACTGACAATCACCGCCACACCCTTGAGTTGTTTGTCCGTTGTGGAGAAATCCCTTTGCAGTACAACACTCTGATCCGGTCTGATTTTAGCCAGTGAACCCTGTTCGCTGATCCAGCCGATCAGTCCGGCAGGATTGGCGAATTCCTTGTTGCGGAATGTGATCACCAGACCTTTGGGACCAGCATCCAGTTTTTCAATATTGGCAGTGACGCACATGCCTTTGACATAAATGATTTTAAGCAGATGATCGACTTCGCTTGGTAACGAACCAAAGCGGTCAATGAGTTCAGCGCCAAAGGCTTCAATATCCTGCAGGTTTTTCAGTTCAACCAGACGTCTGTAAAGATTGAGACGCAGCTGCAGATCGCTGATATAAGTATCAGGAATAAGTACTGGTGTGCCGATAGTGATTTGTGGAGACCATTTACCCTCACCGACAAACTCATCGCCACCTTTCAGTTCTGCAACCGCTTCTTCCAGCATCTGTTGATATAATTCATAACCAACTTCCCTGATCTGCCCGGATTGTTCCTGTCCAAGCAAATTACCTGAACCACGAATATCCAGATCATGGCTGGCTAATTCAAATCCTGCACCGATCGTGTCCAGCGATTGTAGCACTTTCAGGCGGCGTTCAGCCATAGCCGTCAATCGTTTGTTGAGCGGCAATGTAAACAGAGCATAAGCGCGAATTTTTGAGCGCCCTACCCGTCCACGCAACTGATAAAGTTGCGCCAGTCCAAACATGTCGGCCCGGTGAACAATCAGCGTATTGGCGGTAGGAATATCCAACCCTGATTCAACAATTGTTGTGGAAAGCAGCACATCATATTGTCCGTCATAAAAGGCGTTCATCACCGCATCCAGCTCACCTGGTGACATCTGTCCGTGGGCGATGGCAAATCTCAGTTCCGGCACATACTCACGAAGAAAAGCGCCGCGCTCTTCCAGATCGCTAACCCGCGGGCAAACATAAAAACTTTGACCGCCACGATAACGCTCTCTTAGCAATGCCTCACGAATAACCAGAGGATCCAAAGGTGAAACGAATGTTCTGACCGCCAAACGGTCAAGTGGAGCAGTGGTGATCAGGGAAAGTTCGCGCACCCCCGTCAGAGCAAGTTGCAGTGTTCTGGGAATCGGAGTTGCTGACAACGTCAATACATGCACATCGGTTTTCAGTTCCTTCAAATGTTCCTTGTGCTTTACCCCAAAGCGTTGTTCCTCATCAATAATCAGCAGGCCCAATCGCTTGAAATTGATCGATTGGCCCAACAGGGCATGGGTGCCGATGACAATGTCAATACTGCCACTGGCAAGACCCTTCTTTGTCTCCGCCAGGGATTTTGGTCCGACCAGTCTTGAAGCGTGAGCCACATTAATCGGCAGGCCCTTAAATCGCTCGATGAAACTTTTATGGTGCTGACGGGCCAACAGTGTTGTCGGCACAACGACCGCCACCTGAGTACCGGCCATCGCAGCAACAAAAGCGCCACGAAGCGCAACTTCAGTTTTACCAAACCCGACATCCCCGCATATCAATCGATCCATCGGTGTACCAGCACCCAGATCATCAAGCACTGCTTCAATCGCTGACATCTGGTCTTCGGTTTCATCATAAGGAAAGCGGGCCGAAAACTCGTCGTATAGTCCTTGAGGGGGCAGCATTTTTTCAGCTGAACGAAGTGCCCGTTCAGCCGCAATTCTGATCAGCTGCCCAGCCATCTCCAGAATGCGTTTTTTTAGTTTTGCCTTCCGTGACTGCCATCCGGCTCCACCTAATCTGTCAAGCATCACTTCACTATCGGATGACCCATAGCGTGACAGCAGTTCAATATTTTCTACTGGCAGGTACAGTTTATCATCACTTGCATAAATGATTTCCAGACAATCATGGGGAGCACGACCGACTTCCAGCGTCCGCAATCCTTTGAAACGACCGATGCCGTGATCAACATGAACCACTATATCGCCTTCGCTCAGGCTGGACACCTCGGATAAAAAGTCCGCAGCACGTTTACGCCGCTTCGCCTTTCGCACCAGACGATCACCCAGAATATCCTGTTCGGCAATGAAACAAAAATTCTCAAAACTAAAGCCGGTTTCGATTGGCAAAATCGCCAGTGCTGTTTCGCCTTTTTTAAGTGAAGCGAGTTCACCGGGAGAAGAAATATTGCGCAAACGCTCCATTCCATGCTCACCCAGAACCTGCCCGAGGCGTTCCCGCGATCCCTCACTCCATGCGGCCAAAATAACTGTTCTACCCTCACCGCGCTGGTCGGCAGCATAGTCAACGACACTGTTAAAAACATTTTTGCCGGACTCGCGTTCCCCGGCAAAACTGTGACCCGTAGTTGCCCCGAGCGAAATGATTCTTGTTGTTGAAGATGGCGGCAATTCAAAAGGTGAAACGTTGATCGGGCCGGTTTCAGCCAGTTTTTCTTTAAGAAGTGTCATATTCAGATAAAGGCTGTCCGGTTCAACCGGTTTATAAGGTGCGCCCTCACCTACAGACATGTTCAGGCTTTCGCGCCGCGCCTGATAATGATCGTCGATTTGCTTCAGACGTTCTTCCAGAGCTTTTTCAGTCTGATGATCACAAATCACCCCAAAGCCGGCAAAATAGTCGAACAAACTGTCCAGTTGCGGATGGAACAGGGGTAGCCAATGCTCAATCCCGGTATATCTGCGACCTTCGCTAACCGCCTGATAAAGTACATCGTCACGGGTAGCTGCACCAAATAACTCAAGATATTTTCTCCTGAAATGTGCAATCGATGTACCATTGAGATCAACTTCACTCATCGGCACCAGCACAGTGGTTTTTTTCCCGGTGATAGTGCGCTGGCTTGCAATGTCAAAATGACGGATTGATTCAAGTGTATCGCCAAAAAAATCCAGGCGGACAGGATCATCATCACCCGGCGCAAAGTAATCCAGAATTCCCCCCCGCACCGCATATTCGCCACGGTCATGAACACTTGAATTGCGTTCAAAACCATTTTTCGACAACCAGGACACGGTCGCGTCCATGCCAATGGCTTTCCCCGGCGCCAGCGCAAGCACACTGTCTTTCATATTTCCTCGGGGAATTTGGCGTTGGACCAGAGCATTGGCTGTTGTCAGGACCAGTATAGGTGAACTCACAGCCTGAATTGAATCCCCGGAGATCTGAGCCAGTTTTGCCAGAGTGGCAATACGTTGAGCAGAAACTTCTCCGGAAGGCGAAACCCGGTCATAGGGCAAACAATCCCAGGCAGGCAGCTCTAAAACCGTTCGTTCAGGTGCAAAAAACAGCAGAGCTGATTTCAATTCTTCCAGTTGACGCCCATCACTGGCAACAAATACCAGTCCGGGTGACTGATTTTCTGGACGATCCAATTGCTGTAATATGCGCGACACCAGAACAGGCAGGAAACCACCGGGTACACCTCCAAAATTTGTTGGCAATTCCTCATCGAATAAGTCGGGTAAATCAATAAGTTTTGTGGAATTCATAATGTAATGCCTGAGCGTTGTTCTGTCATACCGGATCGAGCAAAATTCAAAATTCGAGCAAATAACTCAGTATTAAATTCATCCGGTACGCTCAATTCTCCAGTAAACCATTGCAACAGATCACGATCATTTTGTTCCATCAGTTGTTCAAGAACATCCAGTTCACCGACACTCAGTTGATCAATAAAGCCGTCTGCAAAACCGCCAAGAATAATATCCATTTCCTTAATTCCGCGATGATTGGCACGGTAGCGCAACCGGCGGCGGCGTTTTGTCACCAAATCAATTTCATTCATTGCTGATAGCTTTCTTGCGCGGCAGTTTATAGACGGTTAGACTCTGCAACAACTTTGTCTGATCATTGCCGGAATTTGAGGCAAAGTTCGCAGATGGTTGTTCAGCCCTCAATCAAAACCTATATGGAAACAATTGAAATACAGATGCGACCAACAATTCTCAACCCCCTTTTTGTCTCAGTGTCCAATCTTTCCGGTATTGGACCCAAACTTGAAAAGGCGCTGACCCGATTGTTTCTTGGAACCGATGCCGGCGAACCAGCGCGGATTTCCAACCTGCTATTTCATATCCCACATTCAATCATTGACAGACGCAACCAACCAGGAATAGCCGCAGCCCAACATGGCAACATTGTTACATTTAAAATCCACGTCGATCATCATCAGCCATCACCACCAGCACGAAAAAATGTGCCTTATCGAGTCAATGTTCATGATGAAAGTGGGGAATTGACGCTGGTGTTTTTTCAGGGAAGAGCAGCCTGGCTTGAAAAATTGTTACCTGTCGGTGAGACCCGTTATGTTTCAGGTGCCTTCGAATGGTATAACGGCAAGGCAAATATGGTACACCCGGACCATGTCGTGAGTGAGGAGGATTTTGGCCAGTTGCCTCTTGTTGAACCGGTTTATCCAGCCGCAGCAGGTGTTTCACAAAAAGTGCTGGCCAAAGCCATCAAAACAGCGCTTGAAGCCCTGCCTCAAATGCCGGAATGGGGCAATTCCAGCTTAATTGCACAGGAAAAATGGCAGGATTTCAACACGGCACTTAACACTCTGCACCATCCACGTGACATGATCGACCTGCAACCCAATTCAATTTCACGCCGCAGGCTGGCCTATGATGAATATCTTTCTGGGCAACTGGCTCTGGCATTGTTACGCATGCGCCTGAAAAAACTGGGCGGTCGCGCACGACCAATTGGGAAACGCCTTGGTAAAGCTGTAAGAGAGAGCTTTCCTCATCAATTGAGCAAGTCACAAAATCAAGCATTTGCTGAAATTCAGGCTGATCTGGCAAAGCCCGAACGTATGTTACGTTTGCTGCAAGGTGATGTGGGGTC
>JAAENI010000304.1 GCA_024224595.1 Hyphomicrobiales bacterium | reverse complement strand
GATTATAATTTTTCAGATGTGATGCGGCGTGTCCAAAACATCATCAAAAAAGTTGAGCCTCATGATAGCATAAAACGATACAACAATCTAGGTGTCGAGGTCATTCAAGGTGAAGCCAAGATCACATCGCCTTTCAGCGTGGCGGTGAATGGTCGCGAATTGACGACGCGTGCCATTGTTGTGGCTACCGGGGCAGGTCCGTTTATTCCGCCTATTGCGGGATTGGACAAAATCGATTACCTGACTTCTGATAATGTATGGGATTTAAAAAGCCTGCCGAAACGGTTGGTGGTTCTGGGAGGTGGTCCCATCGGATCAGAGATGACCCAGGTATTTGCCCGATTGGGTTCCCAGGTCACCCAAGTTGAGATGATGTCGCGCATCATGATCCGAGAGGATGCAGATATTTCCGCTTTGATCCAAAAAAAATTCGAAGCCGAAGGTGTACGCGTACTCACCGGTCATAAAGCTAAGGAAATACGCGTTGCAGGCGATCGCAAATTGTTACTATGTGAGAATGAAGCCGGCGGTGTCGAAATTGAATTCGACGAAATTCTGGTGGCCGTGGGCCGGGCTGCCAATGCCAAAGGTTTTGGTCTGGAGGAACTGGGAGTGACGCTGCGGCCAAACGGAACCATTGAAACCAACGGTTTGTTACAGACCAATTTTCCCAACATTTATTGCAGCGGCGATGTGGCCGGCCCCTACCAATTCACGCACACGGCCTCGCATCAATCCTGGTACGCTACCGTCAATGCGCTTTTCGGCCAGCTCAAACGCTTTACTGTGGACTACCGGGTCATTCCCTGGGCGACATTTACCGATCCAGAGGTGGCTCGGGTGGGCCTCAATATTCAGGAAGCGCATGAGAAGGGTATCCCTTATGAGGTAACCGAATACGGTATCGATGATTTGGATCGTGCCATTGCCGATAGCGAAGCTGGGGGAATCGTAAGGGTATTGACCAAACCGGGCAGTGACAAAATCCTGGGCGTAACCATCGTTGGTGCCCATGCCGGCGATCTCATTGCCGAATATGTATTGGCCATGAAACACAATCTGGGTTTGAAAAAAATCATGGGTACGATTCACATCTACCCCACATTGGCGGAGGCCAACAAATTTGCGGCCGGTAAATGGAAACAGGCGCATGCACCTCGGAAGCTACTGGAGTGGGTGGGGAGGTATCATGCGTGGATGCGCGGATAACCCAAATGTGTCATGAAGCCAGACGAGGCTGAAACCCTCAGGCTTTCCCGAAGGGTAAACAACGAAAGAACTCAAAAACCAGATCATGGATCGTAAAGCGATGCTTAAAATTGAGTACTTTAATTATGATTGGGGGTTCAACGGCAAATAACCGATTATTGAGTGGATGATCAGCTTTGGATTGATTTTGTGACTTGCAAAATTCGACCTGTTTGATACCTTGGTGCCATTCCTAATAATTGTTGCTAAGCTTGTCTTCTAAATCATGGAAAACTCACCGAAAATCAATCCGGATGCCTGGGTCGATCAATATGGCGATGCCCTTTATAGTTTTGCCTTAGCCCGGGTCAACAATAAGCAGACTGCCGAAGATATAGTTCAGGAAACATTTCTGGCGGCTGTCAAGTCACAGGATCGGTTTAAAGGGCAGTCATCTGAGAAGACGTGGCTTTTTGGTATTCTCAAGCACAAGGTTATCGACCACTATCGCAAATACAAATCCATAGTGACTTCAAAGGACGATTTACGGGAACTGGACAACATGGATAGATTTTTCAAGACTGACGGGAGCTGGCAAATGCGGCCAGCCGATTGGCGCGCCGATC
>JAAENI010000303.1 GCA_024224595.1 Hyphomicrobiales bacterium | reverse complement strand
CCGTTTCCAGACAAGCGCTGTTCGTGGGTCAGGGAAACTGATTTGTATTTTTGGGTCATGCGGACACGATGCACTAACCAAATAAAATTGCCCTGCGGTGCATTGACTCACCACCGCAGAAATTGTCAGGTCAATTCAGGCGCAGGAGTACATACCAATTATTAGATCATTATTAATGGTAACGATGCGGATTGGGCAATTTGTTTGGTACGTCGTTAATGGATATGAACTGGAGGAATGCTATGAGAGTTTTGAGCGAAACTATCTTAGGTAGAATGTTATTTTTGTTTGTTGCACTGGTTTTCGCAACCAGTTCGACTTTGGCGGCAAAAAGGGTAGCACTAGTCATCGGCAATTCAGCTTATGAACATACATCACCCTTAAAAAATCCTGTTAATGATGCCAATCTGATGGCTGCCTCACTGACAGAAGCCGATTTTGAGGTAACAAAAATTCTCGATGCCGACTACCGAACCATAAAAAAAGCCATGTTGGATTTTGGACGCAGTTTGCGCAATAGCCCAGAGGCTGGCCTGTTTTATTTTGCCGGGCATGGTATTCAGGTTCGTGGCAAAAATTATCTGGTTCCGGTCAATGCAAAAATTTCTGATGAAGATGAAGTTGATCTGGAAGCAATTGATGTCAACTCCTTCCTGAGACTAATGGATTCTTCCAGTTCCTCGATCAATATTGTAGTGTTGGACGCTTGCAGAAATAACCCGTTTGCCCGTTCTTTTCGTTCCGCAACACGGGGCTTGGCGCCAGTTGATGCGCCCAAGGGAACTTATGTTGCCTATGCCACTGCGCCGGGCTCGATTGCATCTGATGGCAGAGGCAAGAATTCCCCCTATTCAGCAGCGCTTGCAAAGGCCATCAAAACCCGTGGATTGACAATTGAGCAGGTATTCAAACACGCACGCAGATCCGTGCTTGAGGCAACTTCCAGTAAACAGGTGCCATGGGAAACAAGTTCGATCACCGGGAGTTTCTTTTTTCTTGATCAAAAAATTACGTTGGTGGCACCAACAGTAAACAAGCCGGCACTGCAAAAGGTGAATCCTGTTCGTGATGAAGCAGAAAACGTCTATAAACAGATTAAAGACAGTTCCAATATTGAAGTTTTGGAAATTTTTGCCAAACAGTTTCCAAACAGTATTTATACCAAATTTGCGCGGGTTAGAATAAGGTCGCTGCAAGAACAGTTGCAATTAAAAAAGCCACCGGTGGCGGAAAATACCGTACGTAAAGACCCTGACAGCAAACAGAGCGGTAGCGAGATATTCAAGAAAGCCAGAAAAGAAGAGCTGAAGCAGAATTACGTCGAGGCAGCACGTCTCTATCGCCTGTCGGCGGACAAAGGTTATGTATACGCGATCTATAATCTGGGTGTATTTTATGCCAATGGCAGTGGTGTAGAACAGGATTTTTACGAATCTTCGCGTCTTTACAAAATTGGGGTATCCAAAGGGCACCTGAACGCCACCTACAATCTGGCTATTGCTTATACAAAAGGTCGGGGCGTTCCCAAAGACTACTCAGAAGCTGCCCGCCTTTACCGTATTGCCGTTAACAAAGATCATGTAAATGCTACTCGAAATCTTGGATTACTGTACAAAAATGGGCAGGGCGTAACCAAAGATTACCAGGAAGCTGCCCGATTGTTTGAAAAGGCAGCAAACCAAGATAGTCTTGGGGCCATGTATGACCTGGGAAGTCTTTATTATAGTGGCAACGGTGTGCCTGATGACAAGAAAAAATCAGCCGAGTGGATTTTTAAATCATTGAATAGAGGATACAAATTTGCGCTCAATGATATGTTGAAGAATGCTAAGACCTGGAATTTGCAGTTTCGCATCGAATTTCAACGCAAGATGAAAAGTACCGGTTATTACCGTGGTAAGGTAGATGGAGATTTTGGACCAGCAACCATGGACGCCATTCGTCTTGCTGCAAAAGGATAGGCCTAATTATCTCCGAGAAAAAGGATTAAGTAGCACGTCAATAGGCTTGCAAATTGGTTTACAT
Organism: Hyphomicrobiales bacterium; assembly: GCA_024224595.1. Classification (GTDB taxonomy): domain Bacteria; phylum Pseudomonadota; class Alphaproteobacteria; order Rhizobiales; family Rhizobiaceae; genus JAAEMP01. The sequence goes on along the minus strand of JAAENI010000303.1, from coordinate 34,132 downwards.
AGGGAACAGCGTGGCAGCAATTTGCCGCAACTGCCAGAATGTGGTGAATATTGGTGTGTTGAGACTAACTCGAGAAGCGGCAGCTAAATGTCCAAAAACTTAAACCATTTCGCTTTAATATTATCGGCAAGGAAAACTGTTAGCGTTTTTAATGCTGATATGTTTTCTGGCTTGCGGGGACAGTGTTGCAAATGCATCTAAACGTGTTGCGCTGGTAGCCGGCAATTCGGCTTACGAAAATGCCGCTCCTTTGAGGAATCCGCGTAATGATGCTGAGGATTTGGCAGATAAACTTAAAAGTCAGGGTTTTGAAGTTGTTTTGAGATTTATTCTCGATAATCAGCATGTGAGGTCATCGGTGCCAGAAAAAAAACAGCAAGCAAAGGTATCGACAAACTGGTAAATAATATTGAAAATCCCGCAAATTCTGCCATATAACCCAAAATTGCCGGTGCTACTAAAACACCTGAATAACCAATTGTTGTGGTCAGCGAAAGGCTGATACCTGGAGCTACACCAGGCAAATTGCCAGCTGCAGAAAAGGCGATCGGAATAAGATTTGATAGTCCAAGGCCTGTTATGGCAAATCCGGTGATAATTAATTCAGGTGTCGTGGAAAGCCCGCTAAGCAACAAACCAAACGCCGCCACCAGTGAGCAAATCTTTACCATTTTCACCGCTCCCAGTTTTTTTCGCACAGGATCACCCAGAAACCGGACAAATGCCATTGCCGCTGAGAATGATCCAAATGCATAAGATGAAGTAAGGGCATCCGCCCCAATTTCTTCTCGTAAATAAAAGGCACTCCAGTCGATAACTGCACCTTCGGGTAATGCTGAAAAAAGCGCAACTATTCCTATTAGATATGGCAGTGGTGCTTTGGGAAAACGAATGGGGGTCTGTTGCCTTTTTTCTGTCAGCTGATTATCAGCGATTTGCCTCCAGGCCAACATTACAAGCATCAAGGTAGAAATAAATGTAAACAGAGCTTGACCGGTGCTTCCCAGGAATTGTATGGCATATCCGCCACTGACTGCCCCAGCCAATCCTCCCAGACTCCAAAACCCATGACATGATGACATGATGGGAGTTTTGATTTTGCGCTCAACATCAACCGCCATCGCATTCATTGCCACATCCATTCCAGCAATAAAGGCGCCAAAAACAAATATCGCAATTGCCGCAACAAGAATATTTGGAGCAATTGCAAGCCACAAAAGGCAAGATGTGGCAACCAGGCTGGTAAATTTGTTTGCTGGTGCGTTTCCAAATTTGGTCACCATGATTCCGATGATTGGCATACTGATAAGTGAGCCAATTCCGAATATGGCAATCATCAAACCCATTTGACTTTCATCAATGTTCAGACGATTGGCAAATTCAGGAATTTGTGGTGCCCAGTTACCAATCAGCATGCCATTGACAAAAAACAAAAAATATACGGCAATTCTTGAATTGATCATGGGACGGGAAAATAATATTAGGAAATAGTTTTACCGGCATCATCAAATTTGTAAATGCGGTCGCGTTGAAACTTGGCCTTGAGTTTGCTGTCAATCTCGAATGAATGTTCTCCAAATAACCGAACAGAAATCAAACCGGCTTTGTCACAATCGAGATACAGATTAGTATCTGCTCCCATATGTTCCACGTGGGAAACAACACCTTCAATATCGCCCTTTTTTTGCCTGACAGAAATATGTTCTGGTCTGATGCCGATAGTTTTTGCATCTGATATCCCGAGTTTATCGGCATCAATAAAATTCATTTGGGGAGAACCGATAAATCCAGCGACAAAAAGATTTGTCGGATTGTTATAGAGGTCCATTGGGCTGCCGATTTGTTCTACATACCCGTCATTTAAAACAACAATGCGATCAGCCAGTGTCATTGCTTCAGTCTGATCATGAGTAACATATATCATGGTGGATTTTAGTTCACGATGCAGTCCGGCAATTTCCAATCTGGTGTTTACCCGCAAAGCAGCATCGAGATTTGAGAGAGGCTCATCAAATAGGAACAAAGATGGCTTTCTTACAATCGAACGCCCGATGGCAACCCGCTGGCGCTGTCCTCCTGACAATTCTGCAGGTCGGCGATCAAGAAATTCATCCAGTGAAAGCATTTTAGAAGCGTGATCCACCCGTTCACTGATTTCAGCGGGTGGTTTTTTTCCTTGCTTTAAGCCGAGGCTCATATTGTCGCGAACACTTAGATGCGGATAAAGGGCATAGGATTGAAAGACCATCGCAATACCCCTTTTACTTGGCGGCGTGTAGTTCACTACTGTTTTGTCAATCTCAACAAGGCCAGATGTGGCGTCTTCCAGGCCAGCAACAATTCGCAAAAGGGTGGATTTACCGCAGCCTGATGGCCCAACAAATATGATGAATTCACCATCATCTACCTCAAGGTCAATTCCCTTGAGCACCTCAACGGATCCGAAAGATTTATAAATGTCTCTAAGTCGTAGTGCACCCACGATTTAACTCCTGAAATTGCTGATTAGGATTTCTTTGCCACTGCGAATGCTCTCATCTGCCGCCATGCAAATGCGCAGTGATTGCACCGCATCACTCAGGTGCCGATCGAGATCGATATTGTTGTGAATTGCCTGTAAAACAAATTGCTGTTCGCGATCACAAAGGCCCTGATGATCGGGTTCGTCTTCCATTGACATCATCACGTCCTGTTTATAAAATTCACCATGCTCATCGACTTTACTATGGTGGATGCGGATATTGGACGTTTTAGTATGAGCATTGATGTCATCTGATTTAACGCCGTCTTCGACAACAATGGAGACGCTGCCATTGGGTGAAATGATGTCTTTGACAAAAAATGCAGTTTCCGAAATCATCGGTCCCCAACCGGCTTCATACCAACCCACAGAATCATCATCAAACAGCACCTGGAAATGCCCATAATTATACATGTTCGCTGAAACTTCCTGAGACAGTCTCACGCCCATTCCGCGCACTTTGACAGGTTTAGCATCGGTTATCTGACACATCACATCCACATAGTGAACACCGCAATCAACAATAGGGGACATGGATTCCATTAGTTGTTTATGTGTTTTCCAGGTTTTTCCATATGATTGCTGGTTGAGGTTAAGTCTGAACACATAGGGCCCGCCTAGTTTGCGCGCTTCATCAATCAGCGTCATCCATGATGGATGGTGCCGCAATATATAGCCAATAACCAATTTACGTTTATAGCGTTTTGCCGCTTCTACAACGCGTTCCGCATCTTCCACGTTCGTAGCAATCGGTTTTTCCAAAAACACATGGGAACCGCTTTCCATAGCGCTGATGGCATAATCTGCATGGCTGTCGGAATAGGTGTTGATTGACACCAGTTCGGGTTTTAGTTGTTCCAAAGTTCCGAGAAAATCATCAAAGTAAGGATAGGATCTAAGTTCAACCGGTAGATTAACTTTTGATCGATTGACCAGGCCAACAATTTCAAATCCGGGGTTTGAATGATAGGCCAATGCATGACTTTGGCCCATATTTCCCAGTCCAACCACCAAAACACTTAATATATCGTTTGATCCGGTCATTTGACTGCCCCAGCGGTGATACCTCTGATCAACTGCTTGGAAAAAATCAGGTAAAGAACCAATACCGGCAAAATCGCCAGCGAAAGGGCGGCCAATACCGCGTTCCAGTTGGTAACATATTGGCCAATGAATTGTTGCGCGCCTAGTGTTACGGTTTTGGTTTCTTCAGAATTTGCCAACAGCAAGGGAAACCAGAGGTCATTCCAGATTGGGATCATGGTAAATACCGCAACGGTTGCAAGTGCCGGTCGGATTAACGGGAGAACCAGTTGGAAGAATATGGTAAATTCACCCAGGCCATCAATGCGGCCGGCGTTTTTGAGGTCATCAGAAACCTGCTTCATGAATTCTGAAAGAATAAAGACCGCCAGTGGAATCCCCTGGGCAACATAAACCAGTATCAATGCAGTTAATGTATTCACAAGACCGGTAGCAACCATCAGTTTTAAAATGGCAACTGTACCCAGTCGAATTGGGATCATGATGCCCAATGCCAGAAACAGGCCCAAAAACAAGTTTCCTCTGAAACGATATTCAGAAAGGGCGAATGCAGCCATCGCGCCAAACAACAATACAAAAAACAGGGAAAGGACGGTAACAACGAGCGAATTCTGAAAATAGAAAAAGAACTCTCCACCCCTAAAAACTTCCTGGTAGCCCACCAGACTAAAAGTTTCACTATCTGGCAGAGAAAGAGGAGAGCGAAATATTGCTTTTCGGGTTTTGAATGAATTGATGATAATCAGGAATGCAGGAAACAGTGCAATAATTGTATAAAGACCCAAAATCAGATGGGTAGCAAATGATCTGGATATTGATCTACGGGCAACGGACATAGGGCAATTCCTTAAAACTGATAGCGGCGTAACCGCGTTTGAATGCCGAATAAATAGATACAAACCCCGACCAGGATGATGAGAAACATTACAGATGCAACAGTAGCCCCCATGTGGGTATCGCCCAACTGCAGTTGAAACCCGAAGAACGTACGAAACATGAAGGTGCCGAGGATATCAGTAGCGAAATTTGGCCCTGCCAACGCGCCCTGGGTTACATAGATCAAATCAAATGCGTTAAAATTGCCAACGAATGTCAGAATTGAGATAATGCCAATTGATGGCAAGATCAGCGGTAATTTGATTTTCCAGAATGCAGATAGCCCGGTAAGTCCGTCACATTCTCCTGCTTCCAGAATTTCATCTGGAATGGAAAGCAATGCCGCATATATCAGCATCATCGGAATGCCAATAAACTGCCACACAGATACCAGTGATAAAGCAGTCAGGGCATAAGCCTCTTTGCCAAGCCAGGGAAGAAAAAGGCTTTTCAAACCGACCATATCCATCAGGGAGGGAGCAACACCCCAAAGAGGCGACAGGATGAGTTTCCAGACGAAACCAACAATCACAAACGACAGCAGGGTCGGTACGAATATGGCGCCGCGATAAAATCCCCGAAATCTTAACACCGGACTGCTGAGTAAAGCGGCCAGTAGAATGCCTATTGGATTCTGCACGCACATATGGACGATAAAGAGCCAGATATTATTGATCAGTGCATTCCAGAATTGCCCAGACCAAAGCGGGTCTCCAAACAATGTCATGAAGTTTCCCAGACCGACAAAAATCTGTTTAGAATCTACCTCGCTATATAGAGATAGTTGCAACGTGCCAAACAGTGGCAAAACCATGATGAGTGAATAAACCACGACTGCCGGAAGAAGAAAAACTGCAATATGCCATCGAAATATTTTTTTGCCAGGTACAGCTTTAGTCATCATTTTTCCAAGGTGTAAGACTTCAGTAAATATTAGCGCTGGAGCAGTTCATTTGTTGTTTTGACTTTAAGAATATGCGCAGTTTTGATCATTCTATCATTCTATCATTCTATCATTCTATCATTCTATCATTCTATCTATCTATCTATCTGGATGCGAAAGATGGATCTGACTTGATTCTATTAGACTTCAGGGTCCACAATAATGCGTGGACCCTGAATTGATATTACATTTGTGGTTTATACCATTTTGCCAAACGTTCCTGGGTCCATTTTGCCGCATCAACAGGGCTTTGATTGCCTTTGATTACGTTTGAAGCTGCATTCCACTGGTCCAGATCCAGACTTGGTTTCCCACGACCGAGAATTTTATACGATGCGCGAATAGTAGATTTGCATTCGCCGCGCCAGGAAACAAATTCCTGAGCAAGTCCATCGCTCATAGATACCTTGTGGTTGGAAAGGGAGAAAAAGCCAAGTGATGCATTTGCATAAAGGCTCGCAAATTCTGCTCCACCCATCCAGTCGAGAAATTTTTTGGTTTCTACAGGATGTTTTGTGTGCGCATTCATACCCATGGCAATGTCGGTATGGTCAGAAATGTAACACTGATCCCCGGCATTTTTCACTGGTGCCTTGAATGCACCCATTTTGAAATCTGCCTGTTTGTTAAAGCCTGAAATCTCCCATGAGCCAGCCGGATAAATCGCAGCACGTCCGAGTGTAAACAGGTTTTGGCTATCGGGATAGCTCTGAGCTTCAAATCCATCACCCAGATAGGGTTTCCACTTTGCCAGCTGTTCATAGACAGCTACCCAGTTGGCATCGGTAAGTTTTTGGCTGCCATCAATCAGGCCAAGGCGGCCTTCTTCACCTTTTACATAATTGGGAGCAATGTTATTGAAGCCCATTGTACCGGCTTCCCATTGGTCATTGGTACCCATAGCCATTGGGATATAGTTGCCATCTGCCTTGATTTTATCAAGGGCAGCGAAGAATTCAGCCTCGGTAGTTGGAACCGAAAGCCCTAATTCCTTGAACGCATCTTTATTGTATATAAAGCCGTGAATAACTGACGCCATCGGCATGCAAAATGTTGTTTTCGCATCATCAGTTGACCAGGCAGATTTAGCAGAATCAGAGAAGTTAGCCAATCCGGCAATATCATTGATGGATGCCAGATGACCTTTGTCGTATAATGACAGGGACAGGTCAAATGGGCGGCAGGTGATTAGGTCACCAGCAGCACCGGTATCGAGTTTTGAATTTACCAGGGCATTATATTCTGTCGGCGCTACCGGTGCAAATATTACTTTGATGCCTGGGTTTTTGGCTTCAAAGGCCGGAATTAGGGTGTCCCGCCATATTGCGAGATCATCATTGCGCCAGCTTTCTATTGTCAGTGTCACATCCGCTGCCTGAGCCAGACTTGCTGAACCCAGCATCGTCGCTGCGAGCAATGTTGCATTGATAAATTTGGTTGTCATTACTTTACTCCCTTAGTTGTGTTATTGAGTGGGTATTGTTTTGGACCTGGGCCCTTTTTATAGCTGAAAGCGATGCTCGCAATTTTTGACCATTACTTTCAAGTATTTTTTTAGCGGATGTCAAATCCGGTGCGCCTGACGCCAATAAGACAGCCAGTTTTACCGAGCTTTGGGCTTTGTCAAGAAAAGCATCTGCCTGCTCTGCGCTGCAACCTGCAATATCGTGCACTATTCTGGCAGCTCGTGTTTTGAGTTTGGTATTATCAGCTTGAAGATTAACCATGTCGCCGCCATGAATATGCCCAAGCTGCACGGCCATCAGGGTTGACATCATATTAAGGCAAATTTTTTGAGCTGTTGCGGCTCCAAGCCTTGTTGAACCGGAAATGATTTCGGGCGGCGTGGCAAGATAAATTGAAATATCTGCTTTCATCAGCAATGGCCTGTCGGGGTTATTGGCTATCGCAATGGTCCGCGCTCCAGCAGCACGAGCAGCTTCAAGCGCTGACAAAGCGTATGGTGTTGAGCCACTTGCGGACAGACAGATCAGGCAATCATCTGGAGTTGCATTTGCCAAGCGGATATCATCGATTGCCTGGCCGCAATCATCTTCCGTATCCCCGGTCATATTTGTCAGGCTGGCATTGCCACCAGCCATGAGAATCTTAATTCTTTCATTTTTGATGCCAAAAGTTCCAGGCAGTTCAAGACCATCAGCAAATGCCATTAAGGCAGAGCTTCCGGCAGCAGCATATATAATATTGCCTCCGCCATTGATCGTATCAGCCAACAGCAGGGCGGCATTTTCGATTTCACGCATGGAATTGCTGACAGATTTTGCTGCGGCAATCTGGCCTTTGTGCAAGATCGACAGAATCACATCCGAACTCAAAGTATCCAGATACTTCGAATATTCGCTCGACTGTTCTGTCACTAGTTTGGTCATCTCAGTTCCTCCAACATATATAGTACCAATATAATACCATTTGTCTATATGGACTCGCAAATAATTTTTTTACAGATTGTGAATAATTTAATTGATATTTTTCAATAATTTACCTTGTGGATTGAAAATTACTAAAAAATTACTTGGTTAATGGTATTATATTGGTATTATATATGAAAGGAGTAAATGATGTCCGTATTCTTAGGTGTTGATGGAGGAGGAACCGGTTGTCGTGCAATTGTCGGTGATCTTGAGGGCAATCACCTGGGATACGGAAAATCCGGTCCAGCCAATATCATGACTGGATATTCTTCTGCCGTATCAAATATTGTTGAAGCCTGTAGGAAAGCGGTTGCAGACGCGGGCCTGTCTGTTGACGAACTTTCCACCGCCAGTGTCTATCTTGGACTGGCTGGAGCAAATATCGGAGATTATGCCAGGGATATGAAGGAGGCCCTGCCTTTTAGGCGATGTCGAATCGAAACCGACGCTATGATGGCTCTTCAAGGAGCAATAGGCGATGCAGATGGTGTCGTGGCAGTCATTGGAACGGGGTCTGTATTTGTCTATCGCAAAAAAGGTATCACTCGCACGGCTGGCGGTTGGGGTTTCACTGTCGGTGACCTGGGCAGCGGATCGAGACTTGGAAGATCGCTTCTCCAGGAAACACTTTTAAGTTTTGATGGTATTATCGAAGGTTCCGGATTGACCCGTTATGTTCTTTCGGAATTTGAAAATGACCCGCAAACCATTGTTGAATACGCCCACACCGCAAAACCAGGTGAATTTGGCAAATTTGCACCACTGATATTTGAACATGCCAAAATAGATGATCCGATCGCAATGACAATTCTTCAAGACGCGGTAAGTGATGTTGAGGCGACACTTGACGCGATTTTGGCGAACTGCAACCAGCAACTGTGCATGCTCGGTGGCCTTGGAGAAAAGTATTCCAAACTCATCGGTGAGCGTTTTACTTCCATAATCTGCGATCCAATCGGTGATAGCGCAAGCGGTGCCCTTTCTCTGGCCGTCAGGAATTTTTCACAACACCGGGAATATGACGTTGTTTGAACCAGCAGATAATATTTTTGAGCAGCAAAAGTGGGCGAAAAAACGTAGCGGCCCGCTTTATGCCCAGTTGCGGGATCATCTTGTCGCTACCATAAAAAATGGAGGGATAAAACCGGGTGAACCGCTGCCATCTGAACGAAAAATTGCGGAGATTGGAAATGTATCGCGCATAACAGTTCGCAAAGCAGTCCAGGAGCTCGTTCGCGATGGACTGGTTGTCCAAAAACAAGGATCAGGTACTTCGGTTGCCCCAGAACTGGGTAAGGTACAGCAGTCCCTTTCCATTCTGACTTCCTTTTCAGAAGATATGGCAAGACGCGGCAAGGAAGTGCGTTCGATCTGGTTGGAAAAAGGGCTGTTTTCACCCTCTCCAAGAGAGACCATGGCGCTTGGTCTCATGGCAGATTCACAGGTATCACGAATTTCTCGTCTTAGAATTGCCGATGATATTCCACTGGCAATTGAAAGGGCGGCATTGTCACCACAATATCTTCCTGATCCTGAAAATGTCGGCAAATCACTTTATGACCATTTAGACAGGTGTGGTTTTAAGCCAAGTCGGGCAATTCAACGGATTTCTGCAAACAATCTGGGGAAATCTGATGCGGAACTCCTGCAGACCTCAGAAGGTGCCGCCAGTCTAAATATTGAACGTCTGTCTTATCTTTCCACGGGTCAAATTGTTGAATTTACCCAATCCATCTATCGCGGCGACACCTATGATTTTGTTGCCGAATTGCAGATTGCCACAGGTGAAACATGAATATCCAACCCAACCATACGCAGTCCAGAATGCGTTCAGAAATCAATGACATACCAGATGCACTTCAAAGGTTGTTAGATCAATCCGGAGTTGCAATCAAAAATGCAGCAGAAGAACTGTCAAATATAGATCCCCGGTTTATATCAACAATTGCCAGAGGGTCTTCTGATCATGCCTGTTCGTATTTGAAATATGCCATTGAATTGAATGCGGGAATTCCCGTTGCATCTATTGGCCCGTCCATTGCCTCCATTTATGATGCGACACTAAAGCTCGATAATTCCGCCAGTATTTCAATCTCCCAATCAGGTAAGAGCCCGGATATTGTCGCTATGGCGAACAGTACAAAAATTGGTGGAGCGGTGCCAATTGCCATCACCAATGATCCGATGTCGCCACTGGCTTTAGTTTGTTCTCATACAATCGATATTTGCGCGGGTCCTGAAAAAAGTGTGGCGGCAACAAAAACTTTTGTGAATTGCATAACCAGCGGCTTATTGTTGCTGGCATATTGGATGAATGACTCGCAGTTGTTGACCGCGCTGCACAATCTTCCACAGCAGGCTGCCAGCGGGATAAACTGTAATTGGGATAAATTGTCAGAGCGCTTGGTTGATGAGAGTTCGTTGCTGATCCTGGGTCGCGGGCCATCAGTTGCAATCGCCAATGAAGTAGCACTAAAATTCAAGGAAACCTGCCAAATCCACGCTGAATCCTATTCATCAGCGGAAGTCCTCCATGGACCAGTTTCAATTGTAGGAGAAAACTTTCCGGTATTGGCCCTGGCTGCACGCGACGCATCACAACCCTCAATAATTTCTACAGCTGATCAGTTGGCCCAAAGGGGAGCAGATGTTTTTGCCACCTCCAACAAAGTCAGTGATGCCCAACAGCTTCCATTTATCGCAACATCTCACCCCTTAACCGATCCATTACTGCTGGTAATTTCGTTCTATTCATTTATTGAAAATCTGGCAATCAGACGTGGACGTGATCCCGATACGCCTCCCAATCTAAAAAAAGTGACTGAGACAATATGAGCGTTTTCAGAGCGATTATCGGCTGTGAGATTTTTGATGGCAAATTAGCCTATGAAAATTCTGCGCTAATAATTTCCGGGCCCAGAATTGTTGGAATTGTTGAACATTCAAATTTACCCACTGATTGTCAGGTAACCGAATTAGACGGTGGGCTGATTGCGCCCGGATTTATCGATTTGCAAGTTAACGGTGGCGGCGGTGTTCTGCTTAATGAGCGACCAGATGTCGATGCGATTAAATTAATGTGCGCCTCCCATGCTGAATTTGGCACAACTGCGATGTTACCAACGCTGATTTCTGACAGTCCACAAATTACTCGCAGAGCCATTGAAGCAGGCATTGAGGCTTATCAACAATCTGTGCCGGGATTTATTGGGCTGCATCTCGAGGGGCCGCATTTATCGAAACCAAAACATGGAGCTCATAAGCCCTCATTTATTCGCGAAATGGAGGCAGCTGATGTGCAATTATTAATGATGGCAGCAGGCAAATTACCTTATCTATTGGTTACTCTTGCTCCGGAATCCGTAACGAATGAGCAAATAAAAGAGTTATCTAACGCGGGAGTAATTGTTAGCCTTGGTCACTCAAATGCATCATATCTGGAGGCTGAAACAGCGATTGATGCCGGTGCACGGTGTGTAACTCATCTTTTTAATGCAATGAGCCCACTCAACCATCGTGAACCTGGAATAGTCGGTGCTGCGCTCAATATAGGCTCTGTTTATACCGGGCTTATTGCTGATGGGATTCATGTTGACCCGGTAGCGATATCAGTGGCACTTGCCGCCAAAAAAGGCCCTGGTCAGATTTTTCTGGTGACAGATGCCATGTCTACCATTGGTACAAAAATCAAATCATTCAAACTGAATGATAGAACGATATACAGACAAAATGGCTGCCTCAAGTTGGCAGACGGTACATTGGCGGGTGCAGACCTGGATATGATTACCGCAGTGCGCTACATGCAGGATATAATAGGTGTCAGCCGCTTTGAAGCCATCAGGATGGCTAGTTCTTATCCGGCAAATTGTATTCAGGCTTCAAATGAATTTGGAAATCTGCGATCTGGAGCATTTGCAAATATAGTACATTTGAGTGATGAAAATCACGTTGAACAAACCTGGTGGAAGGGCGTACCCCACCATATGGATTAAGGGCATTGACTGGCATCGCCCATAACATCGGCCTTTTTGCAAATTGTATGGTTCACGTGAAGTGCTGTGTATAGCAGGCGCTCATTTTCCAAATAAAATTGATCAGGAATCCTGTGGTGGCATATGATAACCTGGTGTGGAAACCGAAAGCGCTTCTTCCTCATCACTCATATATTCCGGTACGCTATCAAACAAAGGTGACGAAAGATAGCGTTCCCCGGTATCGGGTAACATACACAAAATTACTGAACCCGGCTCCGCCGTTTCAGCTACTTGTAGTGCTGCCGCAAATGTAGAACCGCCGGAAATGCCGGTGAAGATACCCTCCTGCTTCGCCAGCTTTTGTGAGTATTCGATTCCTACAGGTCCAGGAATCGCAATCAGATCGTCAAAATACTCATTGTCAATTGCCTCTTGCAGGACAAGTGGAATAAAATCAGGGGTCCATCCCTGAATCGGGTGCGGTTCAAAAGCGGAATGGCCCACGCTGGGAGATCCATCTTCATTGCGTTGCTGAACTTCGCCACTTCCAATCAACTGCGCATTGGCAGGTTCACTTAGAATTATTTTGGTATTTGGCCGCTTTTCTCTCAATACACGGGCAACACCGCTCACTGTACCACCGGTTCCGTAGCCACTTACCCAGTAGTCGAGATTTTCGCCTTCAAAGTCTGATAATATTTCCTGCGCTGTCGTATTCATATGGATTTTGGCATTGGCTTGTGTTTCAAACTGTTGGGCTAAAAACCAGCCGTTGGTTTCAGCCAGTTCTTTGGCTTTTTGAACCATGCCAAAGCCTTTATCTGTGCGAGGTGTCAGAACTACTTTCGCGCCCAGAAACCGCATTAATTTGCGTCGTTCTATTGAAAAACTATCGGCCATTGTGACAACAAGTGGATAGCCCTTTGCAGCGCAAACCATGGCCAGGCCAATGCCGGTGTTGCCACTGGTTGCCTCAATTACGGTTTGCCCGGATTTGAGTTCACCGTTTTTTTCTGCCTCTTCAATGATACTGATCGCCAGACGGTCTTTTACCGAACCGGCAGGATTGAATAACTCTGCTTTGACATAGATTTTCACATGATCCGGACCAAGATTATTGATGCGTATACAAGGTGTGTCACCGATCGTTTCCAGGACACTGTCAAACAGGCGGCCGCGCCCATTTGTTTTGCGTGAATTGTCTGATGTCATAGTACTGTTCCCCCGTTGAATGCGATACGCTCCGGTACTGCAACCCATTCAAATTCAGGTTGAAGACAATGTCTACCCCGATCAAGATAAATGTTTTCCAAAGAGAATAATCGATTTAGCAAGTTTAGGGTGTAACACCTGCACCTGTGTGTCAATTTCCGGGTTTGCGATGAAGGCATTATCCAGCAATCTACCAGTCCGTATGACCAGCAACTCGCCGGAACGTTGGTATTCTTGAACAGACTCTTAAACAATCCAAACGATGCCAGATAATTCAATTCCTTGGTAACCGCCGCGCGGTAGGTACACACACGGCTTGCCATTTCAGAATGAGTGGGAATGTCGAAACTGACACTTTCAGCATCATCGTCGCTTACCGCTTCCGCCAGCCTCGGTAACTCGTTTTGGACCTTGAAGCGAACCGCCATTGTACCAAATTCATGAATTCTTTTTGTCAGCGCCGGTTTTTTTCGACTAGCAATTCAATCAATGCCTTTGTTGTATTCGGCTCACATGAAATTGAGTCTCCAAAAATTTGTGTTGAGAATTTTACCACAACACAATCACACACTGCCAAAATTGCATTTTCACTTGCTCGACGAAACACATCGTAACTTCGAAGCTGACTTTCTGATATTTGTGCCGAAATTTGTTCCCCTGTTGTGTACACTATTCGGCCAGTGCACGTTTACATATCTGTTCTGGTTAAATTGGTTCTGATTATATTTTTTTGTCAGGACTTGTCGTTCGTTTCCTGTATTGAATATGGGCAATATATTGGATTGCCCAAGTGTTGAATTACACAAAACGGGCTATTACCAGTAACAATACGATATTTAGCAATGTATTAATGTAAAACAAAATAGGAACAGCCCCAATGTCGAATATTGCCGAGTACTGGAAAAACTATATTGACAACCAATGGGCCGATGGTGGTTCAGAGCGTCTGTCGATAGAAAATCCTGCAACCGGTGGACATTTGGCCTGGCAGGCATTGGCCAACAGGCAAGATACTGCCAGAGCGGTGTCTGCCGCAAAAGCCTGTCATGAATCGGGTGCCCTGAGCGCTATGCGCCCTGTCGAAAGAGGCCGACTGATCAGGCAAATGGGTGAATGGTTACTCGATCATGTTGAAGAAATCGCGAATATTCTCTGCCTCGAACAAGGCAAGCAACTCTGGGAAGCAAAAAACGAGGCGACAAATTGCGCTCGCTATTATGAATATTACGGAAATCAGGTGGAAACCCTCGAAGGGAAATCAATTCCGCTTGGTCAAAACTATCTTGATTTTACTATTTACGAGCCGTATGGGGTTTCGGCTCAAATAATACCCTGGAATTTCCCGTTGGAAATTAGTGCCCGTTCAATTGCCGCAGGGATAGCTACCGCAAATGCCTGTGTCGTAAAATCGCCGGAACTGGCACCTTTGAGCAGTCAATATCTGGCCCGCGCAGCAGAAGCTGTTGGATTACCAAAGGGTGCCCTGAATTTAATATGCGGATTAGGCGATGAAGCTGGTGCGGCTTTGAGTGAACATGGCGATGTCAATCAAATGGTATTTACCGGCTCACTTGCAACTGGCATTAGAATTGCTGCATCAGCTGCACAAAACATAGTGCCCTGCGTACTTGAACTGGGTGGAAAATCCGCGGCAATTGTCAGTTCTGATGCTGATTTGGACAACTTCATCAAATCACTTCGCGCCGGCATATTTACAAATTCCGGCCAAGTCTGTTCGGCAATGTCACGCGCTATAGTTCATGAAGATATTCACGATGAGGTAGTCGAACGCGCAGTTGAACTGGCTCAATCAATTTCAGTTGGTCCCGGGATAGAAAGAACCCAACCCGGGTTAAATATGGGTGCCATGATCAACAAAAATCAGCGTGATAAAGCTGAGGCATTTTGTCAGCGTGCCGGTCATGATGGTGCGCGTATCGTGACCGGAGGACATCGGCTAAATCATCACGGTAGCTTCTTGCAACCGACCATCATTGACAAAGTCGATCCGGCTGGTGAGTTGGGTCAGACAGAAGTATTTGGTCCGGTCATTTCAATTATGAAATATCAAAGTGAAAACCAGGCAATTGAGATTGCTAACGGCACTCAATATGGTCTGGTCGGCGGCATTTTTACCCGCGATCTTGACCGTGCAATGAATACAGCGCGAAAACTCCGCGCGGGTCAGATATTTGTCAATGAATGGTTCGCAGGCGGCGTTGAAACGCCTTTTGGTGGCTATGGAAAGTCCGGATATGGACGCGAAAAGGGTCGCGAAGCCTTGTCTAATTATATTCAGACAAAAAATGTAGCCATTAGATTGTGACAGTCATTGTCAGGTAAGAATCCGACGGTCTGTTGAAAAAAACTCATGGCGAAAATATCCTAGACCATTTTCGCCATGATCGGAAAAATTGTGAATTTGCCCGATCAAAACATCATGATCACCAGCATCCACACGTTTAAATACACGGCAATCAAACCAGGCACAGCTGCCAGCAAGCAGGGGGCAATGCAATTCACTATACTGCCATTCCACATCCTCAAAACGATTTCCCTTAAATCTGGCAAATCGATTGGCCAGTAATTTTTGATCACTGCCAAGAATATTCACAGCAAAACTACCAGTCGTAGAAAACACCTGATAACTTGAAAGATTTTTCCCCACACAGACCAACAGCAATGCCGGATCAAGTGAAACAGACGTAAATGAGTTCGCGGTAAATCCGACAGGCTCACCACTGTCAGTGCGGGCAGTGACTACAGTAACCCCGGTTACATAACTGCCAAATGCGCTACGCAGTCTCTCGTGCAGTGCTGTGTTAGGTTGTCTGATATCGGCCATGCAATCTCTAGTGGATTGTTCGAGACAAAAGAAACCCATAGATCCAATATACCCGTTTCTCGATAGAAGTGCTTTCGTAGGCGGTTCGGGCCACCTTCAAGAAAGCACGACGCAGCGAAAAGCCGATATATTGGACCCGAAGGGCGGTTATCCATGCTCATCGGGGGTGTTGCACGATGTTTATGGTGCCAGCACCACTGCACATCACGCGCCTACCCGATGAACCTGGATAACCGTCTATGGGTTCCTTTTGTCTCGAATAATCCACTAGCAGTCGTATTTGATGGAAATTACTATCCTATTAACCCTACAAAACGTTTAAATCCAGCTTTGATTGGGCTACACACCTGCTGCGGGCAAATAAAATAATCACAATGAACTGGCAATATTGTATACCATCGTTGGGATCAATTTCGGATGCAATTTTGGTCTAATACCAAATGGTTAGTGACAAAACTGTTGTGCTAAACACAAAAATTTGTCACATATCATCCGTACCGGTGTCAGGCTCTGGAAAATTGAGCATGGGTAGGATGTTGCGCTGTCAAACAGCTGGGAAAACTGTTGGCTTTGACAATATCTCAGATGGCCACAAGGGAGGAGAATACCAAACGATGTCTTCAGATAAACTTGAAGTGCGTGGCGCAGGGCTTTCTAATGATGCGCTTGACACCTTTCCACAGTATTTGCTTCTCAATGCCAAACGTTTTGCCGATAGGCCGGCTATGCGCCATAAGGATTTTGGTATTTGGCAAAGCTGGACCTGGTTACAGATGCACGATGAAATTCGCGCATTTTCACTTGGATTGAAGAAGCTTGGCCTTAAAAAGGGTCAGAAAATCGCATTGATTGGAGGCAATCGGCCCAGACTGTATTGGACGTTTTGTGCAGCGCAGGCATTGGGAGCTGTGCCCGTACCAATTTATTCTGATTCGATTGCCGAAGAGATGGAATATGTTCTGGAACATGCCGAAACGATCATGGCAATTTGCCAGGATCAGGAGCAGGTCGACAAAGTGCTATCAATGGGTGACAAACTGAAATCGCTCAAGACAATCATTTACGATGAAAATCGGGGGATGAGGGATTATGAGGCTGATAATCTCATTTCGTTCGTCGAAGTACAAAAATTGGGAGAAGAGTTGTTAGCCGCTAATGCAGGCGAAAAATGGATAAAAGACATCAACAAGGCCAAAGGCAGTGATCTTGCTGTCATGTTATATACATCCGGCACAACAGGTCGCCCGAAAGGGGTAATGTTGTCAAATGATAACATGGTCAAAACAGCAATTAGTGCCAACGAATTTGACAAATTTGACGAGAAAGAGCAGGTCGTTGCTTATCTGCCGCTTGCCTGGGTTGGCGATCATGTATTTTCCTATGGTCAGGCATTTGCATCCGGTTATTGTGTTTGCTGCCCTGAAAGCGCCGAAACAGTTGATGAAGACAGACGGGAAATTGCACCGACTTATTTCTTTGCCCCGCCACGTGTATTTGAAAATCTGCTAACGGCAATTATGGTTCGAATGGATGATGCCGGGAATTTCAAGAAAAAAATGTTTCACTATTTTCTTGATCACGCCAACAAGTTCGGAGAAAAAATTCTCAATGGCGACAACGTGGCGTTTGTTGACCGGTTAAAATATTTTGCGGGTGAATTGTTGGTTTACGGTCCGCTCAAGAATCGGATGGGCTTTACCAATGTGAAGGTCGCCTATACCGCCGGTGAAGCCATTGGGCCCGAGATTTTTAAATTTTATCGCTCACTGGGTTTGAACCTCAAACAGCTTTATGGCCAGACAGAAGCTTCCGTATATATCTCTGCGCAACCCGATGGTGAAATTCGTGCAGAAACTGTTGGTCGACCAACGCCGGGTGTAGAAATTGAAATCGCTAATTCAGGCGAAGTTATGTATCGTTCCCCAGGTGTTTTTGTGGGTTATTATAAAAACGATAAATCAACCAAAGAAACAAAAACCAAGGATGGATGGGTCCATACCGGTGATGCTGGTTTCATTGATGATGACGGTCATTTGAGAATTATTGACCGGGCAAAAGATGTTGGAAAGTTGAATGATGGTTCATTGTTTGCGCCCAAATATATTGAGAATAAACTCAAGTTTTTCCCGAATGTGAAGGAAGCCGTGGCTTTTGGTGATGGGCACGATTTTTGTGGCGTAATCGTCAATATTGATTTGACTTCTGTTGGCAACTGGGCTGAACGCAACAACATTTCCTATGCCAGTTACCAGGAACTGGCGGCTCATCCACAGGTCTATGAAATGATGGAAGAGCATATCGAACAGGTCAATCGCGATCTATCTCAAGAAGAGATGATGGCAGGCTCCCAAATCGCCCGGTTCCTCGTATTGCATAAAGAACTGGATGCTGATGACGGCGAATTAACCCGAACATTGAAAGTACGGAGAAGTTTTATTTCAGAACGCTATGCACCTCTGATTGAAGCAATTTATGATGGTTCAACGCAAAAGTACGTTGATACCGAGGTCATATTTGAGGACGGCCGCAAAGGTAATATTTCGGCAACGGTCGAAATACGCGACGTAAAGAAATTTGCTGCGGCTACTCATAAGGAGGCTGCTGAATGAGTCTCAAAACCGTTGCTGATATCGCCACTGGCGAAGAACTTTTGCATGTCGATGATATTTCATTGTCATTTGGTGGCGTGAAGGCCATTCAGGATATCTCTTTTGATATTACCAAAGGCGAAATTCGGGCAATTATTGGTCCAAATGGTGCCGGTAAGACTTCCATGTTGAATGTCATCAACGGATTTTATCATCCACAGGTAGGCACGATTACATTTCTGGGTGAAGAGCGTCGCAAAATGCGTCCTTATATGGCGGCCTGTCAGGGTATATCGCGTACTTTCCAGAACGTTGCATTATTTGCCGGCATGTCGACGTTGGATAATATAATGGCCGGTCGCTCACTGAAAATGCACAAGAATTTCTTTTGGCAGATGTTCAGATATGGCCCTGCGCTGAACGAAGAAATTGAACATCGGCGTGCAGTAGAGGAAATCATAGATTTTCTTGAAATCGAACCAATTCGCAAGACACCCGTCGGCCAACTACCTTATGGATTGCAAAAGCGGGTTGAACTTGGAAGGGCACTTGCTGCAGAGCCTTCTTTATTATTGTTGGACGAGCCGATGGCCGGAATGAATCTGGAAGAAAAAGAAGATATGAGCCGGTTCATTATCGACGTCAATCAGCAATTTGGCACAACTATTGCACTGATCGAGCATGATATGGGAGTGGTGATGGATCTGGCGGATCGAATAGTTGTACTGGATTACGGCAAAAAAATTGCTGATGGCTTGCCAGCCCAAGTGCAGGCCGATCAAAATGTTATAGATGCGTATCTGGGGGTAGCCCACTGATGGAACTGTTGAAAGGGATTTTCCAGTACCCATTTGAGGAAATGGCCAATGGTCCCGCATTCTTATTGCAGGTTTTGTGGGAAGGATTTGTTGCCGGTACACTCTATTCTCTGTTGGCACTGGGATTTGTTTTGATATTCAAGGCGTCCGGGGTTTTTAACTTTGCTCAGGGGATCATGGTGGTTTTTGCTGCCCTATCTTTGGTTGGGTTTCACGCCGCTGGGCTTCCTGCCTACGTCTCTCTATTTTTAGCGCTGGCAGTAATGGGTGCTTTGGCCTGGACGGTTGAGCGTGTGGTGTTGCGCAAATTGGTCAATCAGCCGGATCTCATATTATTTATGGCGACGATCGGACTGTCTTATTTCCTCATCGGTTTTGGGGAGTTTATATTTGGTGGTGAACCAAAATCAATGATAACAGAAGAATTGGGTTTGCCTACCGGCTCATCGGTAATCGATATATTTGATGACATTGTTATTCTTCAGCATCTGGATATCGCTGCTGCACTGATTGCAGCAATTCTGGTCATTGGCCTGGCATTATTCTTTTCCAAGACCCGCATTGGCCGCGCCCTCAGGGCCGTAGCCGATGATCATCAGGCGGCATTGTCTGTTGGAATATCACTCAATCAAATCTGGGCAATTGTCTGGTTTGCCGCCGGCATCGTTGCGCTTGCAACCGGGATTATGTGGGGTGCGCGCTCTGATGTTTCATTTGCCTTGCAAATCGTTGCGTTGAAAGCCCTGCCGGTATTGATCCTGGGTGGATTTACCTCAGTTCCCGGCGCCATTATTGGCGGCCTGATTGTTGGGTTTAGCGAAAAACTGTTTGAAGTTTATTGGGGAGGCTTATTGGGCGGCGGCGTTGAAGGCTGGTTTGCCTATGTTGTTGCACTGATATTCCTGCTGTTCAGACCCCAGGGATTGTTTGGCGAAAAAATAATCGAGAGGGTGTAACGAACGATGTTTTACCGTGAAGCAGGTCAATTCAAAACAACATATAAAGCTGATCAGGCAATATTCCCTATCTTTCAGGACAGGATGGCGATCGCAATCTATTTGTTGATCGCCTTTGTAGCCATTCCCGTATTTGGCAATGACTTTTTTATCACTTCTATGATGATTCCGTTTTTGATTTTTTCGTTGGCCGCCATTGGTCTCAATATTCTCGTGGGATATACCGGGCAGATTTCGCTTGGAACCGGTGCATTCATGGGAGTGGGAGCTTATGCCTGTTACAAGCTGACAACAATTTTTCCGGATATTAATATTATCGTTCTGATTATTTCCTCGGGTTTCTTTTCGGCGGTAATTGGTATGTTGTTTGGACTACCTTCCTTGCGCATCAAAGGGTTCTATCTCGTGGTTACGACACTTGCCGCACAATTTTTTCTGGAGTGGTGCTTCATTCGTATTCCATGGTTGTACAATTATAATGATTCAGGTGCGATCGAAGTTCCGCAACGAGAAGTCTTCGGCATCATAGCAACCGGGGCATCGGCAACACCAACGACACGATATCTGATAGTTTTGGCAATAGTTGTCGTGATGACTTGGATTGCATCAAATATCATTCATGGTCGTATTGGTCGTGCATGGATGATGATTCGTGACATGGATATCGCTGCCGAGTTGATGGGAATTCGCCCGTTAAACGCCAAACTTTCAGCGTTTGCGGTGTCATCGTTTTATTGCGGTGTGGCCGGTGCTATGATGGTGTTTTTCTGGTTAGGGGCAGCAGAGGTTGAAAGCTTCGATATCAATCATTCATTTTTGATATTGTTCATGGTGGTAATCGGAGGTTTGGGATCCCTGGTTGGATCGTTCCTGGGTGCTGCCTTCATATGGATATTGCCCGTAATACTACGCGCTATCCCGCGAACATTTGGATTGGATATCAATGCTGCCACAATTGAACATGTAAATTTCATGATTATTGGTGGCTTGATTATTTTCTTTCT
This sequence comes from Hyphomicrobiales bacterium, assembly GCA_024224595.1. Taxonomy (GTDB): domain Bacteria; phylum Pseudomonadota; class Alphaproteobacteria; order Rhizobiales; family Rhizobiaceae; genus JAAEMP01. The sequence goes on along the minus strand of JAAENI010000303.1, from coordinate 12,919 downwards.
TATCGTTGAACCCCATGGTCTTGCCAGGCTCTGGGGGTTGGCTAAACAAAAATTGCGTGTGTGGCCATTTCCATATTAGGATGCGCGCACCAATCCTCTACGTTGATTTTCGCAGAGGTTAACAATAACTGGCAGGCTGAGAAACCTGGCTTGCCATGTTTTTAATGATTGGTTTCAAGTGGTGAAGCGGATTGCACTAACGCAAGTCCGCAGAGTCTAGGGAGGAACTTAAATGTTCAAAAAACTTATATTTGGTGCAGTTGCTGTCGCAATGGTATCTGGTGCGCAGGTGAATAATGCTTATGCAGAAGATACTCTTTATCTGCCTTCGCTTAGTTACCGTACAGGGCCATACGCTGGTGGTGGAGTGCCCATTGCCAATGGCTTTTCAGACTATATGACTATGCTAAATGAGCGAGATGGTGGTATTGGTGGAGTAAAAGTTGTCGTTGAAGAGTGCGAAACAGGTTATAACAGCCAAAAAGGCGTCGAATGTTATGAATCCACTAAATCCAAAAATGCTTTGGTCTATAATCCAATGTCCACTGGGATAACTTTGCAATTGGTTCCCAAAGCGCCTGTTGATCAAATTCCAGTGTTCTCGATGGGCTATGGATTGTCAGCTACCGCTGTTGGCGAAAAGTTTCCCTGGGGGTTCAATTATCCGACAACCTATTGGAGCCAATTATCCGCAATTTTGAAATACATAGATTCAAAAGGCGGGGTCAAAGGCAAGAAAATTGGATATATTTATCTTGATGTCGGCTATGGTCGTGAACCTCTGCCACTTTTGGAGAAACTATCCAAATCAATGGGTTTTTCAATTGCCAGATTTCCTGTAGCCGGTAAAGAAATGCAGAACCAGTCATCTCATTGGCTGAATGTGCGTAAAGAAAAACCCGATTGGATGATCATGTGGGGTTGGGGTGCAATGAACTCAACTGCGATCAAGGAAGCCGCCAAAATCAGATTTCCCATGGATCATTTCATTGGTAACTGGTGGGCAGGAGCGGATGCTGATCTTGCTCCCGTTGGTAAAATCGGCAAAGGCTATCTAGCTGCTAACTTCTCGGGTATTGGCACTGACTTCCCTGCGATCAAAGACATTTTTACGCATGTTCTTGATGCCGGGAAAAGTACACAGACGACTGACAGAGATCAGGTTGGCGATGTACTCTATAATCGCGCTGTTGCCAATGCCGTGATCGTAGCTGAAGCGATTATGGCTGCTCAAAAATCTACCGGGAAAAAAGTTATCAATGGTGCCGATATGCGGCTGGGATTGGAAACATTTAACCTGAGTGCAGACCGTCTTAAAGAACTTGGTCTGGAAGGGTTTATGGCTCCAATTAAGGCCTCCTGCAAGGACCATGAAGGTGGCGGTGGTATCTTCGTTCAACAATGGAACGGTTCGGCCTGGGAAAAAATCTCTGAACCAATCTCACCGGAAACAGATGTTATCCGGCCATTGCTCGAAGAAGCCGCAGCAAAATATATTGCTGACAAACCAGACTGGAAAACTCAGACTTGTTCATGAATTTTCTTAAATAATACCAATCGGCCCCACAATAATTTGGGGCCGGTTGCCATAATTGAGTATATTTGAGGAAGAAATTTCCCATGAGCATCGCTGAAAATATCGAACCGCTGAATACACAGGATATTCTCCAGGTGAACAATATTGAAGTGATTTACAACCACGTGATATTGGTTCTCAAAGGGGTTTCTCTGACTGTACCAAAAGGCGGAATTGTCGCAATTCTTGGGGCCAATGGTGCCGGTAAGACCACCACTTTGCGGGCAATTTCAAATCTGCTGCATGGTGAACGCGGCGCTGTCACCAAGGGAAATATTCTCCTTGATGGTCAAGAAATTCATAATCTAACACCCAATGAACTTGTTCGCAGAGGTTGTATTCAGGTGATGGAAGGTCGGCATGTTTTTGAACATTTGTCGGTCGAAGAAAATCTGTTGACTGGTGCTTTTACCCGAAAAGAAGGAAATGCAGCAATTAAACGGGACCTTGAAATGGTTTATGATTATTTTCCGCGTTTGCGTGAACGCCGCCGTTCTCTTGCCGGTTATACCTCTGGTGGCGAACAACAAATGTGTGCTGTAGGTCGTGCATTGATGTCGCGCCCCAAAATGATTTTGCTGGATGAGCCATCAATGGGTCTGGCTCCTCAACTGGTCGATGAAATCTTTGAAATCGTTCATGCTCTCAATCAGAAAGAGGATGTCACTTTCTTACTGGCCGAGCAAAACACCAATGTTGCTTTGCGTTACGCGACTTATGGCTATATTCTTGAATCAGGCCGGGTGGTAATGGACGGTGAGGCAAAGGAACTGCGTGAAAACGAGGATGTGAAGGAATTCTATCTGGGTGTTGGCGGAGAAGGCCGTCGATCGTTTCGTGATGTAAAACATTATAAACGCCGCAAACGCTGGCTCGCCTGATTTTCGATACAGATCTTCATGAATCGATTCCGCTATTCACGCACGAAATTCTGGTTGGCGATGATCGTCGCATTAAGCCTTACTGCCATGGTTACAGGTCTGACCTGGATGGTATTTACGAGACTCGGAAATCCTAATACTGATCTCATTACCGCGATTGCCGGACTGATTTTCTTAGCGTTCTTTTCGTTAAGAATGGCCTTACAGTATTTTCGTGATGAAGTGGTCCTCGCAGTCCTGCCAACAGGGATAAATGATACACGTTGGGGGCGCGGATTGGTTGAATGGGAGTTGATAAAAGAGATACTATTGCGTCAGAGGGAGAGTGAATTTGAACTCATTGTTCATCTTTGGCCTAATGCCGGTACTGGTCAGGCGCTGGCCATTGACCTTGATGCACTGGAGGGTGATGTTGAAACAATTACCGCCTCCATTACCAGATATATGCCTATACGTTCGGAATACTGAGAGGGAAAATCATGAACGAGTTTTTTGACGAATTGGAAACCCGCAGCATTGAAGCCAGAGAACAGGATTTGTTTGCGCGATTACCTGAATACCTTCTTTCAGCCAAGACGACAGTAGCCAGTTGGGGCAAAAGATTTGCAGATCTGGATTGCGCGACAATCAAAACACGAGAGGCGCTGGCTTCAATTCCGGTGTTGCGAAAAGCAGAATTGATGGAGGCACAACAAAACGTTCCGCCATTTGGCGGATTTGCCAATACCTCATTTCTGGATGGTTCGCGCATATTCATGTCCCCGGGGCCGGTATGGGAACCCCAGGCACCGGGTATCGATCCATGGATGGCCGCAAGGTCATTCTTTGCCGCAGGTATTAGGAAAGGTGATCTGGTGCATAATTCGCTTTCTTACCACATGACACCGGGTGGCTTCATCCTGGATGAGGGAGCGCGGGCAATGGGCGCACGTATTTTTCCGGCGGGCATTGGCAATACCGAGATGCAGGTTGAAGCCGCGGCATTCATCAAACCGGACGCATACGCGGGGACACCGGATTATCTGAAGGCAATTCTGGATAAAGCCAATGAGATGGCTAAGGACTTGTCTTCAATCAAAAAAGGGATTGTATCTGGAGGTGCTTTGTTTCCCTCAATGCGTGAAGAATATAACAATAGGGGTGTAAAAGTCATGCAGGCCTATGCCACAGCTGATCTGGGTGTGATCGCCTATGAGAGCGCTGTTGATGATGTCGTATTGCCAGGGATGATTTGTAACGAGGATCTGATTGTCGAAATCGTGCGACCCGGGACTAATGATCCCCTACCTGCCGGTGAAGTCGGCGAACTGGTTGTTACAAATTTTAATTTAGCCTATCCACTCATTCGTTTTGGCACCGGAGACCTATCAGCCATATTGGACGAGCCATCGCCTTGTGGTCGTACCAATATGCGCATCAAAGGTTGGATGGGTCGTGCTGATCAACGTACCAAAATAAAAGGTATGTTTGTCGATCCAAAACAGGTGGCCGAAATAGTTAAATCCTGCCCGTCCATTCGCGCCGCTCGACTGTTAGTTTCAAGACAGGACGGTGGAGATGCGATGACGCTTCAGGTCACCGCCAGTTCGGGTGAAGCAGATTTGCAGGACATTGCGCAAAAATTGACGATAATTTGCAAAATGAAAGGTCGGATTGAACAGGTTTCATCCTTGCCAAATGACGGTTTGATTATTGAAGATCAACGTGATTACACAAAATAGGTTCTGATATGTCGGTGGCACTACAGCCAAATCCAAACTACACGCTAGTGCTAAACAAACTAGAATTGTCTGAATATGTGAAAGAGGTCTTTCCACAGGCAGATTCATATCAATGGAAAGTCGAACAACTGGTTCCCGGTTCCGTTGCCGTCTCCATGCAAATCGAGGAACATCATTTGCGACCCGGAGGAACTGTTTCAGGACCAACGATGTTTGCTCTGGCTGATGTTGCAGCTTATCTGGTCATTTTGGGTCATATCGGTAAAGTTGCTCTAGCGGTAACAACCTCTCTGAATATCAATTTCCTCTCCAAACCACCCCATGGCAATTTGATGGCACGATGCGATTTGATTAAACTGGGGAAGCGATTGGCAATTTGCGAATTACACATTATCGGGGTAGAAGATGAGCATATTGTCGCCCAGGCGACGGTCACCTATTCCATTCCACCCAGATTATCATAATCTGGGATATTTCCCGCTTCTTCCCATTTCGGCTAATATTAGCTGGTGTGTTATCGAAATCCAAAACAGGTCAGTTCATGAACCATCTGAAAATTGAGCCGCTGACCAAGAGTGCCTTCGCCCCGTTTGGCAATATCGTTGAAACTGAAGGTGCTCAATCATTTAAAATCAATAATGGAACAACAACTAGGTTTCATAATTTAGCAGATGTGCAATTGCGCGGTGAAAACCCGCGTACACTGGTATCAATATTCCGCGGCGAAGAATTCAAATTCCCCATAGAAATTAAGATGATGGAGCGTCATCCGCTTGGTTCCCAAGCATTTATCCCCCTCAATGCTCGACCATTTTTGGTTGTTGTCGCCGAAGACGTTAATGCCAAACCGGCACATCCACATGCTTTCATCGCGAAGGGCAATCAAGGGGTCAATTTTCATGCTAATATCTGGCATGCAACACTAACTGCTCTTGAAGGCGTAAGTGATTTTCTGGTTGTTGACAGAGGTGGAGATGGAAATAATTTGGAAGAACATTTTTTTGATATCTCTTATCAGGTAGAATAAGAGCGACAAACTTCAGGCTGTCAAACCTACTCCAATTCGATGGCACACAAAATTTCGGCGACGCACATGGCTGCGATTATTTCCGGTTGCTTATTTTTCACCCGGGTACCGCCAATGGGGCAGTGTAGGTTTTCGACAAGTAAATTATCATAATCGTGTTCACCCATCCAGCTTTTCAAAACGGCACGCTTGGTGGTTGACCCGATCATACCCACATAACACGCATCTCCTCTGGAAAGTGCTTCTGCAGTAATTAGAAAATCAAGTGAATGATCATGGGTGGTAATAACAAAAACTGATTGAACCCCGGCGGATCTGACCGCTTCTTCAGGCAATGCAAGGTTGAGAAGTTTGTGATCCTTGATGACTTCGACATATTCGGGCCTTGTGTCAACTAATTTGATATCCAAACCCAGGAGTTGCAACGCATTGGCCAGAGCCAGTCCGGTATGGCCTGCTCCAAAAATCACAACTTCCTTTGCTGATATCGATTTTGTAAAACCGGTTGCTCTTGAACGTATTTCCTCATCCACAAGATGATAGGTTATTTTCAGGCTGCCCCCACAACACTGGTCAATATGAGGACCCAGTGTAATGGTTTGGTGATCAAAGAATTCTGCTCCCTTTATAAATTCTCTTGCGGTTTGAACAGCCACCCATTCGGCACTGCCTCCGCCAATTGTGCCAAATACTTCGTCTTGTCCAACAATCATCAGGGCACCAGCATCGCGTGGTGTTGATCCTTTGGTCTGAATCAATTCGATCAGGTAAAAAGGCTTACTGCTGGCCAGCGCGGTATCAAAATGCCGGGCGGATAATTCGCTCATCTTCATTCGTTTCTTTTCTTGATTGAATTCTGCCTCACAATATTTCATGGTGCATCAACAAATTGCAAGTCACTTATTGGCAGGAGATTTTAAATGGATTTGGGATATAGTGAAAGTGAAATAGCTTACCGTGACGAGGTCCGTGATTTTCTTGCAACCAAACTCCCGAAACGTATTTCTGATCTGGTCAAAAATGGTAAGAGACTGACCAAACGTGACTATGAGGAGTGGCAGACAATATTGAATGAAAAAGGTTGGCTGGCTCCCAGTTGGCCTCCTGAATGGGGCGGCGCCGGTTGGAGCGCGGTGCAAAAACACATTTTTGAAGAGGAATGTTGCCGGGCAGGCGCACCCAGAATATTGCCTTTCGGTCTGGGAATGCTGGCTCCAGTATTAATCAAATTCGGTACTGAGCAACAAAAATCACACTATTTGCCGCGCATTCTGGATGGCACCGACTGGTGGTGTCAGGGTTATTCCGAACCTGGAGCGGGTTCAGACCTCGCTTCGTTGAAAACCAAAGCCGAGCGTCAGGGCGACCATTATATTGTTAATGGGCAAAAGACATGGACGACATTAGGCCAATATGCGGATTGGATATTTTGTCTGGTCAGAACGTCCAACGAAGGCAAACGCCAGGAAGGCATTTCATTTCTTTTGATCGATATGAAAACGCCCGGTATCGAAGTTCGGCCAATTATTCTGCTAGATGGTGAACATGAAGTGAATGAGTTATTTTTTACCGATGTGAAAGTTCCCGTTGAAAACCTCGTTGGTGAAGAAAACATGGGTTGGACCTATGCCAAATATCTTTTAACCCATGAGCGTACAGGAACAGCAGGGATTGGCTTTTCAAATGCGGCACTCGAGCATCTCAAAACGATTGCCTCAACCCAGATGAAATCAGGTCGCCCGTTAAAACAGGATCCATACTTTGCCGCTCGCATGGCCAAGGCGGAAATTGATCTAGAAGCGATGAAAACAACTAATCTAAGAGTATTGACTCAGGCTGATTCTGGCGCTGCACCGGGACCGGAAAGTTCTATGCTAAAAATCAAGGGCACGGTTATTCGTCAGGAAATCAACGATTTGGCTCGCCGCGCACTGGGTCCCTATGCTTTGCCATTTGTATCAGAAGCCCTTGATGAAGGTTACAACGAAAGTCCTATCGGCCCCGATTATGCCAATCCAATTGCCGCGGATTACTTTAACAATCGCAAGCTATCTATATTTGCCGGGTCCAATGAAATTCAACGTGGAATTATTTCTAAAACCAAACTCGGTCTGTGAGGCGTAAAAATGAATTTTGATTTGAATGAAGATCGCCGCATACTGAGCGATACTCTTGAAAAATTTTTGCGCGATAAATACCCGATTGAAAAACGCCTGGAATATTCACAGAGCGAGCATGGATTCTCCGCCCAGATGTGGCAGGAATTCGCTGATCTTGGCATCATAGGCGCACTTTTTAGTGAAGAAGTCGGCGGATTTGGAGGGCATGGCGACGACCTGATGGTGGTATTTGAACAACTGGGCAAAGCGCTTGTCGTTGAGCCTTTCCTGTCTACCGGTGCATTGTCTGGAACAATTTTGTCTGCCGTTGACAGCGATTTGATTGAGGGCGTGATATCCGGTCAGACACAGATATCATTGGCTCATTCTGAACCGGGAAGTCGTTATGACCTCGCGTATGTCACCTCCAGTGCCCGACAACAGGGCGAAGAATGGATTGTCAATGGGCATAAATCGGTCGTGCTTGGTGCTGGATCTGCCGACAAATTAATTGTTTCTGCAAGAACCAGCGGTGCAGTTGAAGATGAACATGGCATCAGTCTGTTTCTTGTAGACGCAATAGCCAGTGGTGTTGAATTGCGCTCCTATTCCACGATTGACGGCTATGGAGCTGCCGATGTGATGCTCACCAATTCCCCAGCAAAGTTATTGGGTGAAAAAGACAGTGCATTTTCTCTGATTGAATTGGCTCATGCCAGAGCGATTGTTGCTGTATGTTCGCAATGTCTGGGAGCCTGTGAAATTGCCAAGGATATGACCGTGGAATACATGCACACACGCAAACAGTTTGGCGTTATCATCGGAAAATTTCAGGTTCTTCAGCATCGCATGGCTGATGTGTTAATTGAGCTCGAGCAAATGCGCTCTTCAATTATCAATGCTGCCGGGTTTCTGGATGATCATCGCGATTTACGGGAAAAGCATTGTTCGGCTGCCAAGAATTTGACAGGCCGAGCCGGTCGCCAGATTGCAGAAGAGGCAATTCAGATACACGGCGGAATTGCCATGACCTGGGAAGCCAGCGTCAGTCATTATGCCAAGCACATCATTATGATCGATCATCTATTTGGTGACACCGATCATCATCTTGAACGCTATATTGAATTAAGCTAACTACAATTCGACATCAAACCTTCAATATTTTGGATAGAGTGAAACCATGAGCACAATTGCAGAAAACCTCAAGAATCTCGGTGTTGTACTACCGCAACCACCTACTCCGTTAGCCAGTTATGTTGGGTTTGTCAGACATGGTGATCTCGTATTTGTCTCTGGCCAAATTCCTTTGAAAGATGGCGCAATTACCCAGACGGGACTATTGGGAGCAGGTGTAAGCGTAGAGGAAGGTATTGCTGCGGCAAAAATCTGTGCAATCAACATATTGGCGCAAGTTAATATCGCTTGTGAAGGTGATCTGGAACGCATTGTGAAATGCATCAAATTGGGAGGGTTTGTTGCTTCAACACCTGAATTTGGAGATCAGCCAAAAGTGATAAATGGCGCATCTGATTTCATTGGACAGGCTTTGGGCGAACGCGGCGCTCATGCAAGAGCAGCTGTTGGAGTTGCCGCGTTGCCATCAAATGTCAGTGTCGAAGTAGAGGCAATTTTTGCCGTTCGCTAATCTGGAACAGACTCTTAGTTAGTTGGATTGTATGTGAGTAAATCCGGCTGTTAATTGCAATTCAATGGACCATGATATGCCCAAATTGATTCCTCCTGCCATTCGTCAATATGCCCAATTTGAAGGCCGCATGTCGAGAAGTCAATATTTGCGTTGGCTGGCTTTATTATTCGTTTATTACATGATCGCTGGTTGGATTGATCTCCAGTTTATTGCGCCTGCACTGGGTTATCTGCCCAATGAAGATGTCAGAGAAAAGTATGCGGTAACTATTGTTGGCCTTCTACTATTTCTGCCATGGCTTACCGCGAGTGTTCGTCGTTTGCATGATGTCAGCCAGTCAGGGTGGTGGATGTTGTTTGCAATTCCAATGTTCCTGATTTTATATTTTCGAAATGAAGTTGGATTATCGGCCTACCTGTTTTTGGCAGATAGTTTTGTCACGCCATTGCTTCCCCAGAGTATAACCGAATTGGCCATCATGTGGCTACCATGGATTGTAAACGGTTTGGCAGCACTGAGTTATTTACCTGTGATTTACTGGAGCCTGAAGAAAGGTTTAAAACAGGAAAATCGGTTTGGCTTCCCCTCTTAAACGAAGAAATTCTAATGTTCTTGCATTCGAATTGAACCCGTATGGGTGTGAAAACTCTATCTATTCTGGTGTATTGGTATTTTTCAAAAAATAATGCTTGGTTGTGGCTTAATCACACTGCATAATCAGGGAAATGGTAATTTTGGGAGGAATTCAGATAATGAGCACAGTGAAAATGACGGTCAACGGAAAGGAAGTTTCCGCTGACGTTGAGGACCGAACCCTTCTTTCAGCCTATTTACGCGAAAATCTAAATCTGACGGGTACCCATATTGGCTGTGATACCTCCCAGTGCGGTGCCTGTGTTATTCATGTAGATGGCAAGGCGGTTAAATCATGCACGATGTTGGCAATTCAAGCTTCAGGTAGTGAGGTAACCACGATTGAGGGATTGGCAAATGGCGGTGACCTTCATCCGGTACAAACGGCATTCAAGGAAAATCACGGACTTCAATGCGGATTTTGCACACCGGGAATGATAATGTCAGCGGTTGACATGATTAACCGGCACGGCGGTGCCAATCTGGATGAAAAAACCATCCGTCAAGAACTTGAAGGCAATATTTGTCGCTGCACCGGATACCATAATATTGTGCGTTCGATTGAAGCCGCAGCGAAAGTAATGGCTTAAGTTTTAGTAATCAACAGATTTGAATCGGCGTTAAAACACAAGTTTCCGCTGGCAGATTTGTAAAAATAGGGAGGAATATCATGTCAGCAGAAGGTATCGGAGCAAGGGTGCTTCGCAAGGAAGACAAAAGATTTATTACCGGTAAAGGTAAATATACAGATGATTTCACCGTGCCTGATATGCACTTTGCTGCGTTTGTGAGAAGTCCCCATGCCCATGCAAATATCAAGTCAATCGACAAATCCGCAGCCGAAGCGATGTCTGGCGTGGTTGGTGTTTTGGATGGAAAAGAGTTAACCGGGGACGGTATTGGAAATATCATTTGCGGTTGGATGATACATTCAAAAGATGGTTCTCCAATGAATATGGGAGCATGGAGTGCTCTGGCAACAGAAAAAGTTCGCTATGTCGGCGATGCCGTAGCTGTGGTAATTGCTTCGACTCAGGCACAGGCAAAGGCTGCTGCTGAAGCTGTTGTTGTTGATTATGAAGTGCTTCCTGTTGTAGTCAGTGCCGTTGAAGCTTTGAACGATAGCGCTCCGCAAATACACGAAAATGCTCCTGGTAATCTCATATATGACTGGGAGATCGGTGAAGACGTGGACAAGGTTGAAGCGGCTATTGCCGGTGCTGCCCATGTCACCGAAATGGATATAACCAATAACCGTCTGGCGCCAAATGCGATGGAAACGCGCGCTGCATTGGCAAATTATGACGCAGCAGAAGAACATTTCACCCTCCATACGACCTCTCAAAATCCACATGTGGCGAGATTGGTACTTTCCGCTTTCTATCAAGTGGCGCCAGAACACAAACTGCGAGTGATTGCACCGGATGTTGGTGGTGGATTTGGTTCAAAAATATTCGTCTATCCGGAAGAAATTGTCTGTCTATGGGCCTCTCGTAAATGCGGCGTACCGGTAAAATGGACGGCCGATCGCACCGAGGCTTTTCTGGCAGATGCCCACGGACGCGATCATGTGACAAAAGCAAAAATTGGTTTTGATGCAAATAACAAGATCGTCGGATTCAAGATTGATACCATTGCCAATCTTGGCGCCTATATGTCACTGTTTTCTTCATCCGTGCCCACCTATTTGTACGCAACATTATTGTCTGGTCAGTACAACATTGCCAACGTTCATTGCAATGTACGTTCAGTATACACCAACACCGCACCTGTAGACGCCTATCGGGGTGCCGGGCGACCAGAGGCCGCATATGTTGTAGAACGCATAATGGAAACTGCGGCGCGCGAATTGGGTGTTTCACCTGCCGAGCTACGCCGCAACAATTTTATTACCGAGTTTCCTCACCAGACGCCAGTCATATTTGCCTATGACGTCGGTGATTTTAACGCAACGCTGGATGCCGCGATGAAGGCTGCCGATTATGACGGATTTTCAGCCCGTCGAAGTGAAGCTGAAAGTCGGGGTAAAAAACGTGGTATTGGCATGTCATGTTATATTGAAGCGTGTGGTATTGCTCCCTCAGCAGCCGTTGGCTCTCTTGGAGCAGGAGTTGGTTTATGGGAAAGCGCAGAAGTGCGTGTAAATCCTGTTGGCACGATAGAAATTCTCACTGGCTCGCATTCCCACGGCCAGGGTCATGAGACTTCATTTGCCCAATTGGCTTCAGACCGGTTCGGTCTGCCGACAGGCAATATTCAGGTTGTTCACGGTGATACTGATAAAGTTCAGTTTGGCATGGGAACCTATGGCTCCCGTTCAGGTGCTGTTGGTATGTCGGCGATTTCAAAAGCCCTCGATAAAGTTGAAGCTAAAGCCAAGAAAATCGCTGCCCACCTGATGGAGGCGGATGAAGGGGACATTGTTATTGAAAATGGTGAGGTGAAAGTCGCCGGAACAGACAAAACTCTGGGTTGGCATGAAATCTGTCTGGCGGCTTATATGGCCCACAACCTGCCGGAAGGAATGGAGCCTGGACTGAAGGAAGGCGCATTTTATGACCCTGCCAATTTCACCTTTCCAGCAGGCGCTTATATCTGTGAAGTGGAAGTTGATCCCGAAACAGGCACAACTGAAATTGTTCAGTTTGTTGCTGCCGACGACTTTGGCCGTATAATCAATCCGATGATTGTTGAAGGACAAGTCCATGGCGGTGTGACCCAGGGTATCGGTCAGGCAATGTTGGAAAATGCGGTATACGACGATAGTGGCCAGTTGTTATCAGCCAGTTATATGGACTACACTATGCCCAGGGCAGATGATGTTCCATCATATAATCTTTCAACCCATGAAACAATATGCCCGAATAATCCATTGGGTATGAAGGGCTGCGGGGAAGCGGGAGCAATTGGTTCTCCTCCGGCGGTAATCAATGCCATAACCGATGCAATCGGTAACAATAACCTTAATATGCCAGCCACCCCGTCCAGGGTTTGGGCTGCATTAAATGCGTGAACGGAGCAAATAATCATGTATGAAACAAAGTATCACCGCGCTTCCTCCGCTGATGAAGCCGTATCATTGATAGGCTCTGCTGAAGACGGGAAGTTCGTCGCTGGAGGGCAAACCCTAATACCAACGATGAAACAACGTCTGGCGGCACCCAGTGACCTGATTGACATAGCTGCAATAGACAATTTGGCTGGCATTAGTGTCGATGGTAATCAGGTCACAATTGGCGCATGCACAACGCATGCCCAGGTTGCTGGCGATTCTAACCTGCGCGTTGCCTGTCCGGCAATTTGTGATCTTGCTTCCCACATTGGAGATCCTGCT
>JAAENI010000302.1 GCA_024224595.1 Hyphomicrobiales bacterium | reverse complement strand
CGAAGCCATGGCGTTTCAGTGTGTGACCGAGAGCCTCAATCCGCGGTATCTGCGTGCATCAAATGTAAATGGAAATTATCTCTGGGAGGTGAATCTTGATCTTTCCCAAATACCGATCAACACCGGAACGGTTGCGGTCTTTGAAGGCAACCTGATTAGCGAACGAGCGACGCAATCGAGTGACGAAGGACGATTTCTATTCAGCATTTTTGCCAATACAGGTTTGGCTCAAATTTGGATGTTGATGCCAGAAGATCGAAGCTACAAAGATTTTCAAATCATTGGGTATCCGATGAATCAACCCGAACTGCGAACCATCGTCGAACCGACCTCGAAAGTTGAGCTTCCTGTGGGAGCGATAGCAACATTTCAGATCATTGAGCCGCAAAGTAACTTTCGCTATGAGTGTCGTTGGAAATGGGGTGATGATTGATTCGGTCGGTCACGCAGCAGATCACTCGCGAACTGCCTGCAAGTACCGGAGGTTTTCCTGCGTTTCACTGAAAGCTGCGATTTATGAGCAGGGAACGCGACCGCTGGCATTTTCGTTTCATGGCTGATTCGCGGTTGCGTGGCGGATCACTTCCTCAATCGCTTCGATGGTTTCGGACGAAGGGCGATGGCAGAACAACAACCATATGCGGTTTTTCAACAGATCCTCTTTGTCAAAGTGGATTTGGTCCTTTCACACCAGGATTTAAAGTGATTCCATACGGGGATGCAGATGCCCTGGAAGCTGCTATTACACCAAATACTGTTGCATTCCTTGTAGAGCCAATTCAGGGTGAGGCTGGCGTGATCGTACCACCCAAAGGATACTTGAAAGCATGTAGCGAGATTACCAAAAAGAATAAAGTCCTTTTAATCGCAGATGAAATTCAGACAGGCCTTGGCCGAACCGGTAAATTGTTCTGCTATATGCATGATGATATTCAACCCGATATTGTAACTATTGGCAAAGCATTGGGTGGTGGTTTTTATCCTGTTTCAGGTATCCTCGCCAATAATGATTTAATGGATGCTGCTTTTAAACCGGGTAGCCATGGGTCAACCTTTGGTGGTAACCCACTGGGAAGCGCAGTGGCTTCTGCTGCACTTGATGTTATTGTGGATGAGAAACTGGTAGAAAGATCAAATGAGATGGGTGCATATTTCGTAGACCAACTCAATGCATTGAACTCTTCTTTGATCAAAGTTGTCCGTGGAAAAGGTCTT
>JAAENI010000301.1 GCA_024224595.1 Hyphomicrobiales bacterium | reverse complement strand
TTGGTATGGTACCTAATATTATTTGCCGAAAAAGCTGGGAGCTGGATGGTCTGGAAGAAGAACCGGAAAGTGTGTTTCTTAACCGGCGTCAGTTAATGGCCGGGGTGGGTGCAATGGCGGCAATTGGTGGAATGGGAGGGTTTTCAGCAAGTTCAGCAATGGCGGCAGAAGACCCCAGTGCGAGCCTTTACCCTTTTAAACGCAACGAGAATTTCGTCCTTGACCGCGACCTGACACCGGAAAAAGTAAATTCCACCTATAATAATTTTTATGAATTTGGCTCCCACAAACAGATATCGAAAGCCGCACAAGAGTTGCGTATTCGCCCCTGGACCTTGACGATAGACGGTATGGTGGAAAAGCCGATCGAGTTGGGTCTTGATGATCTGATTGCAAAAATGCCTCTGGAAGAACGCTTGTATCGCCATCGGTGTGTTGAAGCCTGGTCAATGACAATTCCATGGTCGGGGTTTTCACTAAAATCACTGGTAGATTTCGCTAAGCCACTATCCGGGGCCAAATTTGTTCGATTTGAGACTTTTCTGGATAAATCCATGGCAAGTGGGCAGGGACAGACCTGGTATCCGTGGCCTTATGTTGAAGGTGTGACGCTAACTGAAGCGCGCAATGATCTGGCATTTATGGTAACAGGTGCTTATGGCAAACCACTTGCCAAGCAGTTTGGATCACCTTTGCGGTTGGCATTGCCATGGAAGTACGGATTTAAGTCAATCAAGTCGATTGTCAAAATCTCATTTACCGATGAGGCGCCAAAGAGTTTTTGGCAGGAAGTCGGCCCAAGTGAATACGGGTTTTATGCCAATGTGAACCCCAAGGTCGACCACAAGCGCTGGAGCCAGGCTAAAGAACGGGTCCTTCATACCGGTGAACGCGTGCCGACATTGTTGTACAATGGTTATGGCGAGCAGGTGGCTGAGTTATACAAGGGCATGGAAGATCAGAAGATCTGGTTTTGATGCTGGCCTGTTGGAGCTGTGTAAAAAGTTGGGGCCGCAGGCCCCAGATCGCACCTCCTTCGATCTGACCCAATACCTGATTGCGATGCACGACCTGCCCGACATTTGCGTGTAATCCACAGGGCCGTGGGCGCGTTATTTATCACCTCAGCAACGCAAGCCACCCTTGCGCCCCGAAATTCCATTGCCCCAAGACCAGCATCCAGCCTGCCATAGCACTCAGAGCAAATATCAGGTCGTGATCAATGGTCTCATCCGGGTTCTCATGCAGTGCACGATGATGACCTTCATGTCCGCGCTTTACACTCCCAGGTTTGGCATGCTCCCGACGGGCTTTCTTGTCTGTTGAAGGCGGTTTGGACGACGTTCGGGACGTTTTGGGCGGGCACCGCAATTCAGCACCAAATCAACAAGCTGCTGCTTGTTCAACTCTTCCAAATCACCCCGTTCCATATCACAATAGATTCAGAAAATTACTGATTTGACAAGGGAGTGAGTAATTACCTTCTATGTTTTGAGCCCAGACCCAATAAGTGGATAGACAAATGGTATTTTGTACATGAATTTGGATAATTTTGTAAACTCCTGAAGAAATGAGTGAACTTTCTGCTATGCGTTATTTGCATAGCTGATTTGTAAATTCATGTATTGTATTAACGAAATATTAATACCATATTTGGGTTATGTTAAGCGGTCGATTGTTCTCCTCCTCCCTATAATCCACGCGCTTGATTGATCCCTATAAGGAGGCTTTGTTAAAGTTCCTCTTTACTTATAAGCCAGGCTCCTCCCAAGCCTGGCTTTTTCTTTTCAATTTCCTGTTGTGTATTCTTGAACAGACTCTAATAGCTCCAGGAACGAGATTTGGAGACCAAAAAATCTCTGAATGATTTTAGTCTTGCCGATGTTCTCAATTCTTCGGGATAGCAAAAATAGGTATCAAAACTCGGCACTTCAGCATTTTGCATTAATTGCATCAAACCGGAGCGGTCCTCAATCAGATAGTCTGGAAAAAGAGCAATTCCACTGCCAGCTTCAACCACTTTGCGCATGGCAATCAGATTGTTGACAGAGAATGTTGGAGTGCGAGGATCGTTGGCTTTGCGCCCAATTGTCGCTAACCAATTCATATTCGATAGATAAATCGGCACGTTTTCGCCAAATGTGATGATCGAATGGTTATCCAGATCTTCTATACTCTTTGGTTGACCATTGCGTTTGACGTATGAAGGTGATGCGTAAATATGGAAATGCACGGTAAACAATCGGCGCTGGATCAAATCTGACTGTTGGGGTTGGCGCAATCTGATAGCACAATCTGCTTTTCGCATTGCCAAGTCAATTTCCTCATTGGCAAGTATCAGTTCGAGTTGGACATCGGGAAACAGATGTATGAATTCATGAATTCGGCTGGTCAGCCAACTGGTGCCCAGACCAACAGTTGTTGTCACTTTAAGTGAGCCTTTTGGATGTCGCGTAGACTCCTTTAATTTTGACTGAACCGCATCAAGTTTTAACAACACATCATGGGCTGTTTGATACAAAGTTTCGCCTTGTTCGGTCATGATCAACCCGCGTGCGTGCCTGTGGAACAATGGAACACCCAGATTATGTTCCAATGTGCTGATCTGCCGTGAAATGGCAGATTGACTCAAATTCAATATGTCGCCTGCATGAGTAAAACTTGATGCCTCAGCAACGGCATGAAATATCCGCAACTTGTCCCAATCCATGGGTTTCCTCCTCTATTCCAATACCAAATCAAAACAATGTGGATACACTGATTTTACGTGTTGGATGATACAATTTTTTTTTGAGAGTTGCATTTTCGATCGCATTCTCCCCTATGCGATCAATAATTCTTGGTTAGAGCAACATTCAAACCATTGCAGGGAAATTTAAAATAACGACAATCAAAAAATCGTTGCCTTTAATGCGCAGATATTTATAACCCCGACCCCCGGTCAGTTGAACAGTAAATGCTAACGCGATGCGCTGACAAGGGCAAGGTCATTGGCAAAAGTAAAAGGAATGATTGTCAATTCCTTGTTTCGATAGCCTAAACGCACCCATTTGTACATTACTCGTTTTCTGCCAGATATTTTTCCGCTTCAAGTGCTGCCATGCAGCCCATTCCCGCGGCGGTCACAGCCTGTCGGTAAATATCATCTGTGATATCGCCGGCTGCATAAACGCCAGGAATTTCAGTCGCAGTGGAATCGGGTGCCGTCCACAAGTACCCAGAGGGTTTCTTTTTCAATTTACCCTCAAACAACTCGGTTTGTGGTGCATGACCGATGGCGATGAAAACGCCATCAATTGGCATTTTGGTAATTTCTCCGGTTTTAACATTCTTGATATTGGCGCCAGTAACGGAAGGTGGCATGGAATTCTCACCTGTCACTTCTTCCAGCACACTGTCCCAGATAATTTCAATATTGTCTTTTTTGAACAGGCGTTGCTGCAGTATTTTTTCTGATCGCAACTCATCACGGCGATGGACAAGGGTAACTTTTTTGGCCAGATTTGACAGATATAAAGCCTCTTCAACAGCTGTATTACCGCCGCCCACAACAATGACATTCTTTTCACGATAGAAGAACCCATCGCATGTCGCACAGGCGGAGACGCCAAATCCCATAAATTGCTGTTCAGATTCCAACCCAAGCCAACGTGCTTTTGCGCCAGTAGCAATGATCAGCGTATCGGCGGTATAAACCTGACCTCCATCACCGACAGCTTTAAATGGGCGGCTATCGAGATCGACGCTGGTGATGTGATCGCTGATGATATCTGCGCCAACATTTTTTGCCTGAGCGAGCATTTCTTCCATCAACCAAGGCCCCTGGATCGTTTCTGCAAAACCAGGATAGTTTTCAACTTCAGTCGTGATCGTTAACTGACCTCCCTGTTCCATTCCGGCAACCAGTATTGGTTCCAGCAATGCACGTGAGGCATAGATGGCAGCTGAATACCCTGCCGGACCTGAGCCAATGATCAATACTTTTGAATGTTTGGTTTCCATGAATATTTATCTCTTGATTGGGTAATAATTTGAACTTTAGGGCGCTAATGGCATTCAATTGTCAGCGGAAATATGGTGCTGATAATGCTGGATTTCAATGGTAGCAAAGCGACGTCGGGCTCTGGTAATATTGAATAATTGGCGAAGGCCCATTCGTAGCTGGGATACTAACCTGCGACGTTTGAAATTTAGTAACAGGAACAAATTGGGAGCGGCAGGCTTATCATTTGAATTAATACCGATTGTTGAACGGGTGACCAGCGGACTTTTGATGCCGTAGTGATCACACTGATCGAGCTGCAAGGCGGCTGCCGGCTCGACCTGCCAGGAAGACATTTCATAGGCGCCAGCAATAATTGCATCTGCAAGACCGGCGGCCTTGTCAGATGTTTTTAGCAGGATTGATGCAGCATCCGGCCAGATGACATAGGCTCCGGCACCAGTGCGATCCTGAAAAAGACGTGACAACACAGTGCCATTTATCAATTTTACAGCTTTTTGGCCCAACAATTTTTTGCGTCCTCTGATTTCAAGTGTGACGTGATTGGCGATATTTTGTCGCTCAAGGCCTGTCAGAATTTCTGGGGTTTTGGATGATAACAACGCATCATCTTCCAATATTAATACCGGTTCATTCCCCTGCGCGACCTTTTGCCAGGCCAGGCGATGGCTATAAAGACAGGCGACCTCTGTATTTCGCATCGGACGTTCCCATTGTGAAGCACGCAATGCGAGTTCGGGCGCGCTGATATCGTTTACGGTGACAGCCGGAAGTTTCTCAAAATCCAGTCCCAGAAATTTCATCTGGGCGGTTTGAAATTTCATTCGCTGTTTTTCCTGTTCCAAATTGATGATCAGAATTCTCATAGAGGAAGCAATCCCGTATTACCGGAAAACAAGTTTATGTATTGGTTGACAATCATTCTCTTTGAAATTTTGTTGTCAACAGAGCTTGTTCCACCTCTGAAGATTTGTTCTGCACCGCCGTCTTTACCATAATCAAACTGGATCACATTCATTATTTGCTTCCAAATTTACGATGGAAGTGCAGACGTGTTTTGTAGTCAAGCTGATAAATAAGACTTTTGAAACTGCGTGTTATTCGATTGAACGAAGTGTTACGGTCACTGTTTTTACGTTCACCGCCAATTGTGCCTGTTTGGGTCTGTTGATCACCAACTCTTAAAGGTGAAGGTGTAACAAGTGCAATATTCAGATCTTTTTCCCAGAAAAACTTATGATCTTCATCAACCGGTCTAAAAAATGGAACGGAGGTCTTGATCAGATGTTTTGCTCCCTTGAGGGTAATGCCATAACCAAGCAGGCATGTTGGAACCTGATAGGGGATTATCAGGTTGTGAGTTTCGTCGAGTTTGGTGGTGGTGACGTATTTTGGATTTTCGCGTAACGAAAACAGTTTTACGATATCCCACTGAAGAGTGGATTGGTCAGCACTGGACAGTTTTTCCATTATCGGTGCAATTGGTGTCAGGGGTATAAAATCATCCTCAAAAACAAATCCACCATCCGCACCACTGTCTACAATTTTCTGCCAGGCTTCGAGATGGCTTAGATAGCAACCGATTTCTGGTTTGACCAGTGGGTATTTATAACGGATTTTTGCTGTGTCAGCATCATAGACCTGCGAAATTCGTTGCTCATCCAGATCCCAACCGTTTACAGCATCAATTCGAGTGAAAGGAATATTTTCTGCAGTAAAATATTGATGTGAATTTTCCAGACGCACTTTGTTCTTTTTAAGATTGATCAAATAGGAATGCCACATCGGAAGTGCTCTAATTGTTTGTTGTCTTGTTGTGATCAATAAGAGATATTTTGTCTCTGATGGAATTGGGTTTGATGTTGGGGTGTTGTTAACGCATTTCAATTATGCGCACAAGAATCGATCAGGGCAGATTTTGCACCTTTTCATAGACTTCCAGAATCTGTCTTGCCTCACGCTCAATCGGAAAATGTTTCTGGACATGAGCCAAAGCGTTTTGGCCGTGATTTATGGTCATGGCGGGGTCGTTGATATAATCTTCGACAGCCTCGACCATCTGAACCACTGAACCTGGATCAATCAGTTTTGCATTTTCCTGGTCACAAACCAGTTCCGGAAATGCCCCGACCGTTGTAGCGACAACCGGCACCGCGCAACCCATAGCTTCCAATGGTGTTAATCCAAACCCTTCCCAGCGCTGGGGAGCAACAAATAAAGACAGCAATTTGTACCATTGGGAAATTTCATCAACACCAACTTCACCGGGAAACAATATGCGATCAGTCAGGCCTTTGGCTGCCACCTTGTCTTTTAATTGCTGGAAGAATTTAACATGCGATTCAGTTGCCCTTCCCATGACAATGGCAGAGGCTTGAGGATATTTGGGCAGTAACTCAATCATCGCATCAACAAATACATCCGTTCCCTTTTGTTTACGAATGCGGCCAAAACAGCCAATGACAAATTCACCGGGAATTTTCTTTATTTTTCTGGCTGCTGCGACATCTTCAACCGGCGAAAAATCCTGCAGGGGTATACCATGCAATATTACATCGTTGGGAACTTCAAGATATTTGGCAGTTGCACTGGATGTCGCAATGACATGATCCATTTGTCTGATCAGCAGTTTGGTATAGGCGGAGTGATGTCTTTGGGAGGCTGAGGTGAATACGAGTTTATAGGGATGGCGCAGGATAGTTTTGAGAAAAAGGCCCAGCAACATTTCAACATTGCGCCGGGCATGCCAGATACGCGGCTTTTGTGATGAAGTCTTGCTGTAGCCAAGTTTCAACAACCCTAACAGTGATATTTGCGGTATGAATTCAGGAAGCCC